>JBEKAD010000240.1:0-7686 GCA_050018435.1 Terriglobia bacterium | reverse complement strand
GGCTCAGGTAAAGGTCGGCGTCTTGCGGGCCCAGCGTCAGGGCCGCGTGAAATTCCTGTTCCGCCTCGACATACTGCCCTTTCAGTTTGAGTTCCGCGCCGTGTGCCAGATGTTGCCGAACCTCGTCTTGCCGGGCTTGGGCGGCAGAATCCACGGTCATGGGCGCGAGCACCTTGGCGCTCTTGAGCGCCGCGATCAGCGCATCGTCACCACCTCCAAGTCGGACCTGCTGAAGATAGTCATCTTTCACGGCGAAGTCGACGCCGCGGTCTTTCACCAGCGCCGTCACATTTTGGCAGGGCACCTCCCCAGCGAGTTGGGAGAAGATCTGCACCTGGTTTATGGGCATTCTCTCGCGCACCGCTTTGAGAAATACATCCTTCGCGCCCGCGGACTTGAGGGATTGGATATAGTTCTCCGTCGGCGCGAAATCAATCCCACGCTGAGTGATCATTTGCGCGCCCGACCCCTCTCCCAGTCCGGCTCGCACCATGTGATCGACCTGCTCCTGGCTTATCGGCGTGTTGGAGCGCAGCGCTTTAAGAAATACCTCCTTCGCGCCAGCGCCCTTGAGGTGTCTGAGGAATTCCTTGTCCGGCGTGAAATCAATCCCGCGCTGCACGATGAGCTTCGCCCCCGAATCGTTTCCCAGCCCGGCTCGTACCATGTCAAGTACCTGTTGCTCGGTGAAGGGTTTCTCTTGTGCCCAGGCAGACAGGGCAAAGACCAAACCGATTGCCAGCGTGATGAGAATCAGCGTTTTCCGGAATTTCATGACAACCTCGCGAGGTTTGAAGGATTAAGAGGACGATAGATTCTACCGCAAATGAGGAAAATTGCCAGCTAGTTGGTGGGCAATCGTTGGTGGGCGGGGAAGCACCGGGCGGCTACACGATGAACGCCACCCAATTTGCCTCCAGATCGAATTCGTTCATGCCACCCGCAGCGTTTCTCAGAAGATAACCTGTCCACTCTCCTGTTAGGTCGAAAACGTTATATCCCTGCCGGAGGTTGTCCACCGCGAAAGATGTCCACTCGAGGTCTTTATCAAACAGCAGGAGCACAGCCTTGTTATGAGTGTTAACAATGCAACCGATTAATTCCGAATCGGGCGTCCAACGGTGTGACCCGGAAAATCTTGAGGTTTGTTTAGGATCGAGCAAAACGTTGGCCGTAGGGTTGAGTGAGGGTGTGGATAGAGGGTCCAGGGATCGATTGGATTTCGGGCTGATGCTGAAGTTTCGTTGCGGGTTAATCCGGGAATCAAACATTGGATTGAGCGATGCGTTCGCCTTCGGGTTGATGCTGGGATTGAACAGGGGATTGAAGTTCGGATTGAACTTGACGCTCGCAGGTGGATTTGCCATGGAGATATTTCCTTATTGCTCTCTATCGACCTTCGCCGCTAGGGAGGCAGCGGGAGGCATCAACTCGATTCAATGGATTCGACGCGATTCTCCGGAGGAACCGGGGACGGCGGCAAAGGCCAGTTACACGGAAAGGAATATCTTGGCAACGCCTGCATGATCCAAGGGTCTATGTGCCCCTCCGGGGAGTTCCACCTCGGTATTGGCCGAGTAGAAGAGAATACGAGCAACGAACCGCCCCTCCAGGGTCAGGTCAGCTAGAGCTTCCAACACGTTTTTCGTACTCTCCGGGGCGGCTTGTTTTCCTGTCTTCTGGGCGTTGATCTGTAACTTACCCTCAGGAAGGCGAGCCATGCCCACCCAGCGGAAATCGGGTTTCCTATCGAGCTCAAGAAGTGCCCCCCGCGCTTCAATCGCTTCATTGATTTGCCGGAAAGCCTCGTTCATGCGATCGAGAAGTTCGCTCTCTGTCATCCCGCCTCCTCAAGAAATCCACCCGCCCCCCACATCCGTGAGCGGAGCCCAAAAGACTTGCTACGGAGTTTAAGGGTCACCCATAGGGCGCCGTGCTGCGCTTTCTTACCAGCAGTGCACGTTAAATAGGATTATTCAATTAGGGCAGAGAAATCAACCGGAATCTTGTGGAGTCGCCCAGGAGGCTTTCCCAAGCCTCTCCGAAATTGGCTAAGGTCACTGTGCGACCCCTCACCCCCGCGACCAGCAGAACGTGGAGCCCCCTTCCCGCCCCGGCTGATGAAAACGCCGGTTGCGTTCCACCCTCTCCCCCAGGGGACGAGGGAAGTAGGCTCAAATTACCTCTCCCCTCGCCCCTTGGGGGGAGAGGGGCCAGGGGTGAGGGGGTCGGGTTGGGGCCAGCCAGCTTAAGTGAACAAGGGACTTGCGTTAGCGTGCCACCGTCGATACACACCGGAACGAGGAGAAAAAGCCTTTCTGCAAAATGGCAGGGGCGCCGAGGGTATCGAGGTCGAACTGCACGGTTACGGGCTTTCCGTTGGGAGCTGTCAAGGGGCGCCCCCCAGCGACGCGCAGGACCCACTCCACGTTATAAACACTTCCATTCTGTATGGTCTTGTCAGCATCGGCAAAGAAATGGAAAACTCCCCAGGTTCCGTTGTAGCTTGGGAATCCCAATTCGGAACCACCTTGAATCTTCACCGTGAGTGTGACTCCCTGGCCGGTGATTCCTGGCCACGCAAACTGCTGGTAAGAGGAGTTGCCGCCCGCATAGATCAAGGCTTGGCCATCAATATTCATAGTTAGGCTGCTGACGCTCTCGGTCGGATGCGGACGAAGCGCATACTTGAACTGAAGTTGTCCGGGTGCGCCTCCGTAAAGTGCGTGCTGCACACCGGCGGCGCGATTGAAGAAGGCGAGGAAGGCAGGATTTACCGCCTGCGTCGCCGCCGGATTCACAATGTAACCTGAGCCCTGGGGGAGGAGAAGGTTCTTCAGGGCAGAGTTGTAGAATTGGGCCAATGCGCCGCTGTTGGGGTCAAAAACCATCGCCAGATCTTGCGGCGTAGCTTCCAGAGTAGCTTGGGGGCTGAAAGGGAACTTGGATTCGAGCGCACCCATTTGTGCGCACAAACCCTGACCACTCACCGGACCAGGCTTCAGGACTCCCGTTATCGCCGTAATGGGGGCTAGGAGCAGATTCTGGACCGTCTGGTCGACGTGGCCTTCCTGATCAATCTTAAATCCTTGGGCGATCTGATTGGCGGCCTGTTTGGCATTTTGCGCGTCGTTTTGGCACTGGGCCTTCGCGGCTTCCTTGTCGCCCGGGGTGTTGTTGGCCCGGTCCAGGCAGCCCTGGAGGCCACTGAGACCCGCGACATAGGGCTGGTTGGGGCCCCCAATGTACTGATCCTGGCAGTTAGGTGAAACTACCGCCTGAACAGGCTGGAATGCCTTGACCACATCGGGTTGGTCGACCGCCGTGTTCTGTGCTGTGATGCAGAAGAGAGCCAGGAGCGGGGACTGATTGCCGGAAAGCTTCAAGAGCTTTTGCGCCGCGTCCGCAAGGCCATTGTAACCGACCACCCCCCCACTTCTCAGGAAGGAGCGCCATTGTTGGATAAAGTCCTGTTGATATCGGCTGCGCAGGTCCGTCGAGATCTTTGCCAAGTCGATGTTGGAAGAACTTTCCTGCCCCAGAACCCACTGCTCTCCACTGAAATACTTGGGCAGATTCTGCAAGGCATTTTGCATGAAGGCCCAGCCGCCTTTGGTGAAGGCGCCACTCACTTCGGTTCGGTCAACAACGACCTCTGCGGAGCCAGGGAATTTCTTGTTGAAGTTGATCGGTGGATTGGCCTTATCCGCCTCTGCCAGCACGAACCGGTATACGCGCTCCACGCCCGAAAACTGGGAGATGTAATTGCGAGCCCGGGCAACTACCAGCGTGTCATACTCCGAGGAGTAAGGGTTCTGAATTTTCAACTGCTCGCTGTAAAAGTCGAACTGTTTTTGAGCCAGTTGCACACGGTCTTGATCGATGTCCCGGCCGGCAGCCCATGCTTTCATGAGGACCGGGGGAAGGAATAAACTGGAGCTCTTGTCGTGATTGGAGGTCGTAATGAGGTAAGCCTTCAAGGTATCGTAGGCGGGCCCATATTGATCGTTGGGTCCGGGTGCGCCGGGAAGCGAGGAAAGAGTCTGCACCAAATTCGCCTGCGCCTGTCCAAACAGCAGGTGCTGGAAATGCTGGAAGTAGATCCTCCGGACATTGGGATAAAGGGAATTCCCAACGTACAATCCCCACCGCATACTTAAGGGCGGGCCATCCTGTTGGTAGTCCGACAAGGTCTCGAGGGACTGCCGAAGTGTTTCCAGCTTGTTCAGCATGTCCAGTGAGGGCAACTGTTGACCGGCCAACTGAATATCCGAAATCCCTTGGGCGGCAGTGACCACCTGGCTTTCCAGGTTCTTATTCCGAACGAATGAGACGATAAAGCCAATGATGAAAATCAGGAGAAACACCGTCGCAGTAGCGAGCAGGATTCGTCTCCAGAGACTGGTTTTTGTGCTGGAGGCGCTCGCCGCAAGGGAGGAGGTGTCCTTGAGAAGCACCTCACTAAAAAGATGGGGTAGAAAGACCCACTGGGGGACTCGGCGGCTCTCACCCGCTGCTGGACCCTGGGCTTGCTGGGCGGTCAAGGCCCTCGCCTTCCTGATATCGAAGATTGAGGTTGCGCCCACCTCGCCGCTCGAATCGTAAGGTTGGGCGATCGGTTCCTCCCGGGCAAGCGCAGGTCCCGCCGTCGTGATCGTAACAGGTCTCACGCCTGAGAAGTAGAACCCGCGAAGGAAGGGGCCCGTGCGCAACTGGCTTGGCCGGCACAGGTCGACAAGCAATTGGACTAGTGAAGTCCGTAGTTTCCTGAACTCCCGGGGGAACTCGTAGATGGTGGGGAGTTTGGTGGCATCAAACTCCTGCGAAAGCAAATTCACGCGCCGATCGGCAAGAGATTGAAAAAGGTTGTCGAACTCCCTTGAGACTCTGGCCGTTTCCTGCTCGGCATACACGCCGGTGGAATAGGTGACCATGGGCAACGTCGCACCAAAAACCACCGAGGCCTCGTCATTGGTTAGATTGCGAACGTAATCGTGAAAGAATTGCAGGCGATCGGCCCGCGTGAAAAGTATATAGACCGGGAGGCTGATGCCCAGCAATTGCGAGACTTCGCGAAGGCGTGTCCGTATCCGCTCGCTGCTGGCTGCCAAGGCTTCGGGAGCGCCCGCCTTCATAAAGCTTTCGCTGTCCACGCAGACCAAAGCGGCTCGGGGGGAAGGCGTGCCCTTTCCAAATAGCGAGCGAAGCTGGCGCGGCGCCAACTTCTTCACAAATTTGACCCACCTTGGACGGTCTTGCAGCATCGGGCCACCGGCTTCCGCAAAGATGAATTGCCGGCTGTACCAGAGGTTCGCCGTACGAGTGGGGACCGAGACTTTGTCCTGAAGGGCCTGCCCCGCCAGCAATTCAGGCTCGAGCCCGGAATGCAGGACGACACTGGTTTTGGCTGAGCCGGTCTCACCCAGGATAAGGTAGAGAGGCAAGCTGCCGATCCTGGCACTACGGCCCAATTGCGATGCCTGGAGCCGCATCTCCGCTTCCCGAACCAGGATGTCAATTTCATCACCTGCCGCCCCTCCGGCGGGGGTCATTTCCGCGCGTTCCTTGTCCTTGACTCGGAACCACCAAATCACGATGATAAATGCTGCTACGCCGATGAGGGCAAGTGCATTCCGGAGTATCCAAAGGCTACTCCCTTGCAAGTGCAACCAGGATCCGATAAACCACGCCAAGACCAACCACACTATAAGAGCAACCGCAGCGATCCAATATTTCAATTTGGTGTTCACGGGAACTCCCTAAGGGGGCGTCTACGGAGCCGTCAAGTGTAATCCTGATGCCCCGGAAATGAGCACGAATTTGAACCCCACAAAAAACAGAATCGCAAAAAGCAACGCTCCCATCGTGCTAAAGAGGAGAGCTCGAACCCAGGGATCGGAGGCTTGCTGGGGGGCCGCACCTTGGGGAGGCGCCCAGTTCGGTGCCAGCGGGTGCGGTCCGCCACGAAGGTGTTGCAGCTTTTCCGTCACCGTGGACGCGACGACACGCACGCCCTCTTGGCCGCTAACACTGTAACGTCCCCGGTAACCGAGCAGCAGGCAGAGGGCATAGATCTCCAGCACATCTGCCGCTTGCGGGGAATCGCTTTTCGCCATCAGCCGGTCGATACAACTGAAGAACATTTCTCCGGCGGTGTGCACGCCGAACAATTCTTCCTGCAAGGGCATGCGCGGCCAATCTGTGAAAATAGGATTGTTGGAGTTGAGAATCGATTCGTCCAGGAGAGCGACGACCGCGAAAGTGGCCAGACGCACATCGTCAGAGGTATAGCCGCTCCGTGTTGCTTCCGCTTCCGCCGCACCGATCGCACCCTTGATCTGATTTCGAAATGATGCGGCGTCGGCGACCGCCTGCCGGTTCGAGCGAAAACGCGTGATGGCGGTCAGGATTTCCTGGTAAATCAATGGTAGATTCGCGCGTCCGGCGCCCTGCGTCGACGAAACATCAGCCTGTTGTCCACCCATGCCTGACCTCTCAGGATTCCAGGATAACGAGCAATTCAATCTCCGGGTTGGGGATGTCACCCGGAACGTAAATTCCCACGCGACGAGTTTGAACGATGTGATCCCAGCACGGCCCTGCGCGGCTGACCGAAAAGTATTGGCTTTCGACCCGCCGGGCGACGGCGGAGGGAGGAACCGGAACGTGCGTCAATGCCATGCCGGGTAGCGCCCTCTTGACCAGTTGGGGAACGAATTGCGCGGAGCAAACCTTTACCAGTTGAAGCGTCCGCGTAATGACTTCTGCATCGCCCAACCTCGCGTGCATGGAAATCATCCAGCGTGCGCGGTCCAAACAACGTTGATCGGTGATGGCGCCTTCATAGAAGTAGTTGGCGACAGATTTAAGCGGAATGGAAAGGCAATTCGAAGGCGCCAGAAGCTCGAGATGTTCGTGGATGTGCTTCTCAACCTCTGCGAAGCACGTATCGAGAGCCATGTGATTATAGAGGGGAAGATTCCGGGGCTGAGAATCCAGGGCGAAAGTACAAAGTGCTCCCCCTAGACGAAGGAGTTCGAGAAAGAGTTCTTCCGGATGCCCGCGTTTGGTGAAGAAAAGGTGGCGGAGGGGCCCCAGGCTGGAGTTGATGGCATGCAAGAACCAGAATTGTCCAATCTCCTGCGCCGAAAAGCCGCTTTGAAATTTCCCCTTCCCCCTGCTATCGAGAGACATCGTTGCACTCTTCTCCTGAAGAATGTCGATCAACCGACGGGTCATCAACATCAGGGTTGGGCTGGCGCTGATCTGAGTGCAGGGGGGAATAAAGCCTTCGTCATAGATGTAATTGCCCGACCCATCTCTTCGGATGCGGGCGATGGGCAGAGTCTGCATACTTCCGGCATCCTCAGTGTCGAGGAGGATTTGCAGATTCTTGCGGCCAACTTTCAGAGGCTTTTCATCGGTGCCTGTATTCTCATCAGGAATCATAGCGGATTCGGCGATGAAACGTGTTGGCCCGCTCTTATCTTGATCGGTTAGAGCACAGTTCGGCGCGCCGAGCCGGTGGGGGGGGACCGCCATGAGCACGGTCAGGCTTTCCCGAGTGGGTGGAAATAAATCAGCAATCCCGCGCGGGGCAGCCAGCGGATCGCTCTCGGGCATGTTGAAGGGCAGCCCGTCCTGGAAGATCCCTCGCGCATGGACTACGGACACCGTCCCGTTGCG
>JBEKAD010000239.1:0-7707 GCA_050018435.1 Terriglobia bacterium | reverse complement strand
GTACCAAACCGTGTAACTCACCAGGTCCCACGGCGCAGAGCCGCTGGCCGTGGTCGTGCCCACACGTTGAGGAAGTTCGGGATCGATAAAGAGCACCAGGGGAATCAGCACCAGCCAGGCGATGACTCCGCCGGAAAAGTTGATGGCTGCGAGGCGTGGGCCGATAATGTAACCAATGCCGATCAGTGCCGGAGAAGCGGAAGGCGTGGCAAATGCAACGCCTCCGGCGTAATCGACTTTGCCAAGCAGTTCCTTTTGATAGCCGAAGTATTGCACCACCGACTTGGGAAAAGCCCAAAAGAAGCTCACGGAATCCTGAAAAATTTGGAAGCCCTTTTCATCTTTGAGCAATTGCAGCAGAGCGCCGAGCCCCATCGCTCCAAAGATGTACTTGGGGGCGTCGGTCGAGCCCTGTTGACCGGCCTTGACGATTTCAGCGCTGGCGGTGCTTTCCGGAAAGGGCAAATCCGACTCCACGCACAGCGGCCGGCGCAGGATGATGATGAAGAAAACGCCCAGCAGCCCGCCCGCCAGGAGAATCAGCGTGCCCGTCCAAAAGTGGCTGCGGAGGTCGGTCCACAGGCGGTGGCCACCCACGTTGACCATCATGAAGGCGGGGATGGTAAAGATGGCGCCCGCCACCAGCGCCTCGCCCACCGAGGCAGCGGTGCGTGCCAGGTTCTGCTCCAACACGCCGCCGCGGAAAAACGGCAGGCGGAAAAGCGCAATAGCAATCACCGCGGCGGGAATTGTGGCGGCAACGGTCTGCCCGGCCTTCATGCCCAAGTAGGCGTTGGCCGCCCCAAAAATCGCCGCCATGATGATGCCGGCAAGAACAGCTTTGAGCGTGAACTCGCGCTCGCTAGAGTCGTGTGGAACAAACGGTTTGAATTCGGCCAAGCGTCTACCCCCATCTAGGATCAACTAGTGAGACTACCCGCGAAGGGACCCCTCACCCGCCCTCCTCCGTCGGGCACCCTCTCCCCTCGGAGAGGGCAGTGCTGTTGATTCCTTTCCCTCTCCCATGGGGAGAGGGTGCCCGACGGAGGAGGGCGGGGGAGGGGTCCTTTTCAAGCCCATTGGACTTTGACGGAGCCCTGTTCTTAACGGTCTTGTATCTGTATGCAATTCCATTCATACTAGGAAATATGAAAATAGGCGAACGCGGTCAAGTCACCATACCCAAGGAGCTTCGGGAAAAGTTTGGTCTGAAGCCCGAAACGGAGGTGGAATTCCAGGTCGTTAACAATTCGATCATCCTGCGCAAGAAGCCGCGAAAGCTCGCCCTGACACGTTGGAAGGGTCGGTGTAAGAAGAGCTTTGAAGAGTTCGGCTACACCCGCGTCGACGAATTTATCAAGGACGTGCGGGGAAGACGTCATTGAGTGAGCCCTTATACTCCTCAAGACACAATTCGAGAACCTCTTTAAGGTTCCCCTGTAGCTCGTCCAAACTCGCTCCCTGTGTATGCGCACCGGGAATACCGGGGATAACTCCCACATAAAGCTTTGTCTCGGGGTCCCACTCGACATACGCAGAAAAAGTTCTCATGCATGCTCCCTCATCTTCATTTGTGTCCAACTTCGCCCATCACTTGCCTTACGTATTATAGCGAGATCCTCCTTTAACTCAGTTTGTGCCGGCGGATCTCTTCTTCAGCGCGTGTCTTACTCTTCTTGTCAACCACTCTTCAACTTTTTCGACTCTTCAACTCTTGGACTGCCCTTCCTCACTGTCCCAACAATTCCAAAAATCGCCCCACCGTCTCGATGCCGCGATAGAAATTGGGGATATGGAACTTCTCATTGGGGGCGTGCAGGTTATCGTCGGGAAGGCCGAAGCCCATCATGACGCTGGGCGCCTTCAGGAACTTCTGGAAGGTGCCCACGACGGGAATGGAACCGCCCGAGCGCATGTACACGGTCTTTTTCTTGAAGACCTGTTCCAGGGCTTCAGCGCCGGCGGCGATCCAGCGGCTGTCGGTGCTCACCACCGAGGCCGGCGCGGAGCTCAAAATGCGCACCGATGTGCGGATGCCCTCGGGGGTGATCTTTTTCACATAGCTCTTGTACAGGCGGATGATTTCTTTCGGATTCATGTCGGGAACCAGCCGCATGCTGATTTTCGCTGTGCCTACGGCGGGGATCACGGTCTTGGCGCCTTCGCCGGTAAACCCGCCGCGAATGCCGTGGACTTCCAGCGTCGGACGCGACCACAGGCGTTCGAGCACGGTGAAGCCTTTCTCTCCCACCAACGCCGTGGTGCCGATTTCTTTCTTCATGAAATTCTTCTCATTGAAAGGTAGCCGCTTCCAACTTGCCAGCTCTGCCGCCGTGGGCTTCTTCACCCGCTTGTAGAATCCGGGAATAAGAATCTTGCCGTCGGGTCCCTTGAGCCGAGTGATCATCTCGGCCAGAGCCTGCATGGGATTGGGCGCCGCTCCACCGTACATTCCCGAGTGCAGATCGTGCGCGGCGGCGCGTGCTTCGAGTTCGGTGTAAACCAGGCCGCGCAAGCCCGTGGTGATGGTGGGCAGTTCCGGCGCAAACAGTTCCGTATCGCACACCAGCGCCGCGTCACACTTCAGCCGGTCGGGGTGCTCCTCCACGTATTCGTCAATGTGCTCGCCGCCCACTTCCTCTTCGCCCTCGATCAGGAATTTGACGTTGAGGGGCAGCTTCCCTTCCGTCTTGAAGAAGCCTTCCACCGCTTTCGCCAGCAGATAGACCTGGCCCTTGTCGTCCACCGCGCCGCGCGCATAAACGTTGTTGTTGCGGATGGTGGGCTCGAAAGGCGGCGAGATCCATTCGTCCAGCGGATCGGCGGGTTGCACGTCATAGTGGCCGTAAATGAGCAGGGTGGGTTTGCCGGGCGCCTCCAGCCACTCGGCGTAAATCAAGGGATGCTGATTTTCCTTGCCCACGATGATCTCCACGTTCTTCATGCCCATCTCGCGCAATTCGTTGGCGAGAAAATCTACCGCGCGTTGTATGTCGGGCTTGTGCTCCGGCATGGTGCTGATACTGGGAATTCTCAAAAGCTGGAAAAGTCCCTCCAAGTGGCGTTCCTTGTTCGCCTGGTAGTAGTCGAAAAGTGCTGTGCTCATAGTCCTCCTCTCAGATGCAGTGACAAGTGATGAGTGACAAGTGACGAGCGAGCCGTCCGGTCCACATCGGAGCCGGTCCCGCCCCATACCTCAATGCGAAGGGCCAGTCTACACTTGACTTTGCAAGCCGTCAATTTGAGGGAGAAGAATCGGGTCATCGGGTCATTGGTGATTTGCGATTTGTGATTTGCGATTTTCGAGTTTCCAGTTTCCAGTTTCGATTGAAGCATCGGGTCACTTGCCCATCGGCTCATCGGGTGATCGGTCGATCGGGTCATCGGACGATCTTCGATTTTCGAGTTTCGATTTTCCAGTTTCCAGTTTCCAGTTTCCAGTTTCCAGTTTCGATTCTCGAAGTCGGCAAATTGATTCATCTGCTCACCTGAAACTACCGATAACCGAAGCGGGGGAGTGTGGGCGGCCCGCATGAATGCGAACGTGCCGCGCCGTGCCGCGCTGCCGGCGTTTCCACCTTGAGCCTTTGCCGGTGTTTGGCCACAGGTCGCTTTCCACTCGCCACTTCCTTGTTAAGTAGTGCCATTACTAAGTGAGTAAGTTATAGGATTATTTAATAATTCATAATTTATAATTCATAATTTCCATCTCCCTTCTTTTCATCAACATCGCCAGAGAGCGATTTTAACTCATTTCTTTTCATCAACATCGCGAGAGGCCGGTTATCGGACATTTTTTCTCCATTTGTTTTCAACAACATCGCCAGACCATCCTGCATTTTTTCCCCCCGCGTTTTTTCTCCCCGGCTCCCGCGCTCAAGCTAACTCTTTTTATATGAATGAGATAAAGTTTTTGGAGGTTCCGACTCTCCATGGATAACCCTTTTATTTTCTAGTATATCGCCAGAGACGAGAGCGTGTTTTTCGTCACCCTTTCTGAGCCTTCCAACTACTGCTCGTGGCGTTTAATCTTCACAAGCGGGTCGGCAATGGCCAAACTTGGCGAAAGTTGAAATCTTCCATCCTCAATATGAGCACCGCGCGCGGATTGATTGGGGCCCAGTCCGCAACGGGAATCCGGTCCCTCCCCTCCGGATTGGCGGCGCCATGCGACCGCCTCCCGTTCGCCTGATTGACGGAAATTTTCTTTTCGGTCATCGCCAGTTTCTTCCTCAGGGACATGCGAACCTCTCTGCGTGTGGCGAGCGCTTGCAGTGGTGGGGCATAGACTCATGCCACGCCCCGCGGCACAAGGGCAATAGCCTCGATTCCAAAATAAGGCTACTGCGTTGCACTTGTCAAGTGATCTGTTGGACGATTGTGCATCTGACACAGAGTGAGGCTATAAACATTCTTGGGCTGCCGGCAACCATTTAGTGGTCATGGGTAAAGGCCCACGGTCAATCAGAGTACGATTGACCGTGGCTTGTATCTACCCGCTCTGAATCGTCCTGTGAAAGGCAGTCATCGCTTTCCTGTATGTTATTTTTTGGGAGGTGGCTGAGGCAGAACTATGCAGGGTTCACCTCGTGGACCTTGTGGCCCTTGGGGACCGCGGAGCAATTCTTGGACTTCGCGGTCTTTCCGAAGTCTTTCGATCAAATCATCGCCGCGACTCGATTGGGTAATACCACCATAAGCGCCGATCAAGGCAATAAAGAGCAAGACCCAAATGAAATTCTTCATTGCGCGGTGAGCGATAGCCATCTGCGTCACTTTCCTATTATTTAAACGTTCGTGGTCTTCAAGCTCGACCAAGCACTCTCTGATCCGTCGGCGTAAGTAGATAGGCCGGGCTTCCCCGCCCGGAGGCGGAAGAATGTCGCGCGTCTCTGCTGAAAGGTAGCCTTGCCTTTCTAGCCCAGACACGGCCGCTAGTATTGCACAGCAAAGCTGCATGGCAAGATACAGCGCACCTAAAGCCATCGTCCACCGGAGCCAACCTCTTTGGACCTGCAGTGCCCCAGTTGCTTGGGCAAGCAGGCCGCCGAACACAATCGTCCCGGCAATTGAAGAGAGCCCCATGATGCTTGTGAGGCGCGCCTCAACACTCTGTTGTCGCGCCTTCTCGCCCTCCAACAATTTGGCGCATTCCCTCAAATTCTCGCTGAGGACGTTCTCATCCTCCGAAAGGCCCGCAATTCGTTTTTCACGTCCCTCCGCTTCCTCGCGGAGCCGTTCTTCCTGTTTTTGGGATTCATCCTTAGAAGGTGGTTCTGCGCGCGGGAAGATGCAATCGTTGATGAACCAAGCTGTATCTCTTAGTTGCATACGGACGTCGGCCCTGCCAACCAATTCGCGACCGCTTCAGAAATTCCAAACTCCAGCACATCATCTAGCCATAGCCATTGCCCGCTTGGGTTCACCTCAAGGAAGACGTACTCACCTTTGCGGGTTTGGATCATGTCGATAGCTCCAAAGGTTAGGCGGAGTGAATCCATTAAACGGAGGAGCAGGCTCGCCACGGCCTCCGGCAGATGTACCGGGTGGTGCGGGAGTTGTGGGTTGCTCGTCTGACGCCAGTCGATCACCGCCATGGGGTCTGACTGCGATTCAATAGCCGCAGCGAAGATTTGCCTCCCGACGATTGTGATGCGCAGATCAAATCGCTTTGGCACAAGGGCCTGGTAAATGGCCGGGCTCAACCTTGCATTGTCCAATTGATCCAGATGCTCTTCTAAAACGCGGGACGTGAAAATCGCGAATTCATGCCCATTTTGGATCAGATGTCCGGTCCTAGTCGGCTTGACCACCATGGACCCAAAATTGGCAAACGCGGTCTTGATAGCCGCAGGATCGTTCGTAACTATTGTGCGTGGGATAGAAAGACCGAGATCTGCCGCCAAGGAGAGCTGGAAAGGCTTGTACTCGGCTTGCCAAACGGCGGCAGGGTGGCTCATCCAGCGCGCGTCTCGGTTCATAATGCTTCCCAACAGTGCGGCCCGGTTTTCTTGCAGACAAAATGCGTAAATGCCACTGTCCATGCCCTCTGGTTTAGCCGGGGTCCGCAACCGCCTGTACCAAATGGTCGTTGGCGCCGGGAGTGGTTCCCCCTCAGACACCAGCCAGTTTTCGCCTATGTTCGGTTCCGGACGATACACGAAAGTGCGCGTAAATGGATAGTCTTCCGTGTTTAGACGCCGGTGTGGCACACCGCGGGCCGCGAGACACCGGACCACTTCATCGGTCGCCACGTCAGCTATCGTGCTCACAATGAGCACGTGGCGGTCATTCATCATCTGAGGTTTCCCGTTCAACCCGGGTAAATCGGGTAGCCTTGATCAGCTCCACCGATACGTCATGCGAATCAATCCAGCGGCCGTCAATTAGCATTTGCGATATCTGGCGCACATTATCATAACGCAATGGATGAAGGGGAACCTCTGGCATGGGCTGGGCAAAGCGAAACAAGAAAGGAACATTCATGGGCGTTTCCTCGTAACTTTCAGTTGCCATCAAGAGTATCCCCCTTGACCGCCGTTTTCCTCTTGGGCGACAGGTCTAACGCATACTGAGAAGCGTCAATTGTGATAGCCGCCGGGAGCGGATCTTCGCTTGTGGGCAAGTCGCTGCTTGGGGCGACACCTACCACCGCTGATAGCTGAGCTGTCTGCACGACAAACGGTAGGTCACTCATCATCAGGATTCTCCTTTAAGTGAGTTGTGCTAATTATAACGCACCGCCTTATCGTGCTCACAATGAGCACGGGACGGTCACTCATCATCTGTGGTTTCCCGCTTGACCTCGGTGAGTCGGGTGGCCCCGATCAGTTCAAGCGATGCGTCCGGCGTATCAATCCAACGTCCGCCAATTAGCGTTTGCGATATTTGACGCGCGGCATCATACCGGAGGGGGCGAAGCGAAACCTCTGGCATGCGATGCGCGAAACGATACAAGAATGGAACCGTCAATACATTTGTCTCGGAATTGTCAGTTGTCATCTAGCGTCTCCGCTTCCACCGCCGTAATCCGCGTCTTGCGCTCTAACGCATACCCAGCAGGGTCAATTGTGACGGCCATCGGGAGCGGGTCTTCGCTTGTGAGCACGTCCCTGCCTAGGGCCGCATCCGTCACCGCCGATAGCTTTGCTCTTTGTATAACAAACGGTAGGTTGCTCATCGTAAGGATTCTCCTCTTAGTGAGTTACGTCAATTATAACGCACATCCCGTTTGATGATTCAAGGGCTTTACAAAACAGAACCGTGCTACGATTGCTTGGCATGTGCCGACCGTTTTGCACGATCTCGGCGGTATTTTCCACGCTCGCCGAACGGTGATATCGTAAGAACATGGCCAGGAATAACGATAGGTTTACTGCGGTCGAAACTGTGACCAAACCCGCCACTGTTAGGTTTAAGACAAAGGCAGGGGAAACTGTGTCTTTCAAGGCGCTCAAGACCTTCAGAAAGAAAGAGGCAGTTCACTCCCGCGCCGGAAACAAATGAAACGTACCTACAGAAAGATTACGACTTTGCAGAATTCCTCTACATCCGCCTCTACATCACATTGACCCACGAACACCTGATCCCAAGAATCGTGATTGGTACGAGCGGAAAACCGCAGAAAAGACGTTCACCCTCACGGGATGTGTGGTATAGAGATTTTGTGAAGAATCCTAGCCTCACACCCGGAGGGTGAACGATGGA
>JBEKAD010000238.1:0-7712 GCA_050018435.1 Terriglobia bacterium | reverse complement strand
GATATTGTCTCGCCGCACGTCGAGCTTGAAGAGGAGCTCGTGGCGGTCGTGAAAAAGGCTTTGCGGACCGAAGGTTTCATCGGTGGGCCCATGGTGGAGGAGTTTGAACAGGAATTCGCGAAATTCTGCGATGTGCCTTACTGTGTTGGAGTGAGTAGTGGGACGGACGCGCTGAGGTTCGCGCTCATGGCCGCAGGCGTTGAGGCCCGGTGAAAGCGTCGTCACCGTCCCCAACACCTTTATCGCCACCACCGAAGCCATCTCGCAGGCCGGGGCGCGCCCGGAATTCGTGGAGATTGACCCGCGGACCTATAACCTGGATCCCTTCAAGCTGTGCGCGTACTTGGAGACTGGCTGCGACCTGGACCGGCTGACGGGCAAGCTCATCAGCCGAAAGTCCGGGAGGCCTATCACGGCGGTCGTGCCGGTGCACTTGTACGGTCAGATGGTGGCGATGGATTCCATTCGCGAGATGGCCGAACGCTACGGATTGATCGTCATCGAGGACGCCTGCCAGGCTCACGGCTCTGAATACTTTTCGGCGAAGGAGAATTGCTGGCGAAAGGCTGGGTCCATCGGCGATGCGGCGGCGTTCAGTTTCTACCCTGGGAAGAACCTGGGGGCTTGTGGAGAAGGCGGAGCCGTTACCACCCACAACGAGCAAATTGCGCGTAAGGTGCGCATGTTACGCGACCACGGCCAGGCCCAAAAGTACTACCACAACGTGGAAGGGTACAATGGCCGGTTGGACGCGATTCAAGCTGGCATGTTGACGGTGAAGCTGCGGCGGCTTTCCGCATGGAATGCGCAGCGGCGTGAGATTGCCGCCCGATATAACGAATGGTTTGGATCTCTGCGCGGCGCCCTGACGATTCCTTATGAGCCCTATTGGGCCAAGTCGAACTACCACCTCTACGTTATACAAGTTCGGAAGCGAGATGAACTTCGGGCCTATCTCTCCGAGGCCCATGTCGACACTGGAATCCACTACCCGATCCCCCTGCACTTGCAGAAGGCCTACGAGTATCTCGGTTACACCCAGGGAAGTTTCCCGGTGACGGAAAAGGCCGCCTCCGAAATCCTCTCGCTCCCCATGTATCCTCAGCTTGGGCAGGAAGATCAGAGGCGTGTTGCCGCCCGGGCTGGTGAGTTTGTCGAGGCCACCGCGGCGCCCGCCGCCCTGGGCTCGATGAGCGCGAGCGTAGGCTAGTCATGTGACCGCCTAAAGAAGTCCCGAACCCGCCCTGCCCACACGGCGCTTTGGCTGACTGCGAACGCTTCCGAAAAGAACCTAACCAGGCGGGCACGGGACTAGCAACACCTCGGAACGTTGTCCTGAATCTCAACGACCCCCCTCATCTGTTGGAGAATAGACTCTTCTGGAATGAAACCAAGCATGCCAGACGCCGCTCCTGCGGATGCCGCCATCCATCAATCCGACGAAGATACGAGCCCTAGCCGCATGGGTCACGGGGGAGCAGCGCGGCCGGAGCCCACGGGGAAGGAGATCTAAGAGTGCGGGTCTGCATGTTGTCCTATTCGTTTTACCGAAGCGACACGCGGGTGCAGCAATATGCCCGGGCTCTCGCGGAACGCGGGGACGAAGTGGATGTTATCGCTCTGAGACGAGAAGGGTACCCGACGGAAGAGATTGTAGATGGCGTGAAGGTTCATAGGATCCAAGTTAGGAGGCGTGACGAGCGCGGGCCACTCACTCACCTCTACAGGATCGTTCGCTTCCTGATTCACTCCTCGATCATTATGACCAGGTGGTACAGGGCCCGGCCCTATGAGCTCATTCACATTCATTCGGTCCCGGATTTCCTCGTGCTTGCAGCCTTAATTCCCAGGTTGTCGGGGGCACGAGTCATTCTGGATATCCACGACATTCTTCCGGAATTCTATGCGAGCAAGTTCCGGGTAAGCCAATCGTCCTTTGTATTCCGGGTCCTGAAACGCATTGAAAGATGGTCGATTGCCTTTGCGCATCACGTGATCATTGCCAACCACCTGTGGTACGAACGCCTCATCTCTCGATCGGTAAAGCGCGAAAAGTGCACGCCCATTTGCAACTACCCTGACCCGCATTACTTCTTTCCACGCCCAAGAACCAGGACTGACGGCAAGTTCATCATGATGTATCCCGGAACGTTGAACTGGCATCAGGGATTGGATGTGGCGGTCAAGGCATTCGCAAAGATCGTTGAGCAGGCCCCCAACGCGGAATTTCATATCTATGGTGAAGGGCCAACCGCGCCCATGCTGACGGACCTCGCTCAAAGGTTGGGATTAAACGGCAGAATTCATTTCTACGAGACTAGGCCATTGCAGGACATTGTCCAGGTTATGAGCCAGGCCGATTTGGCCGTGGTTCCAAAACGCGCTGAATCCTTCGGGAACGAAGCGGTGAGCACGAAAGTCCTGGAATTCATGGCGCTTGGGGTCCCCGTGCTGGAGTCGCGGACCAAAGTCGGAACCTACTACGAAACGGACTCCCGAGTGATGTTCTTCGAGTCGGAAAACGTGGATGACTTGGCGAAGTGCATGCTTTTGCTCATCCGCGATCAGCAACTCCGGGAGCGTCTGATTGCCAATGCTTTGGAATATGTGAAGGAAAACAACTGGGCGGTCAAGAAGCATGAGTACCTTGAGTTGGTGGATTCGCTGACGGGTCTGGGGACCCGTCGTGAAGAGACGCGCCCCCCGGCGGCTGCCTGAGAAGGGCCGGCCGGTGCTCTTCGGATCTTCCACCAGGGATCCTTGACGAATTCGCCGGCTTCCCCTTGCGGCCCGCAGGTTCGCCGCCCGTTGTCCAAGCCGAAACCCGATGCTAAATCTCCATATCGACCGCACCGTCAGCGTCTACTTGTGCCACCCGTTCACGCGGGGGCGCAACGGAGGCCGCCGCCGGCTGCGCATCCCGATTCTGATGTATCACAGCATCAGGGAAGGCCAAGAGGGTCGCCACCCCTACTATGAGACCAATACGTCTCCCCGGGTTTTCGCCCAGCACATGAAGTTTCTCCACGAAAACGGTTATAGGGCGCTGAGCCTTGACAAAGCCTTACAAACCCTTACTAAGGGTGACAGCTCCCTAAAATCGGTGGTCATTACTTTCGACGACGGATTTGCGGATTTCTATTCCCACGCGTTTCCCATCCTGAGCGAGCACGGCTTTACCGCCACCATGTTCGTGGTCACGGGGCTTCTGAAGACCCAGAGGACGTGTTTCAAGGGAAAGGAATGTTTGACTTTATCGGAAGTCCGCGAGTTACATTCCCAGGGCATTAGCATCGGCTCTCATACCGTCACCCACCCCGATCTCAAGCTCTTGCCGCAGGACGAAGTGGAGAACGAACTATCCGGGTCGAAAAAGACCCTGGAGGACGCGCTGGGGGCTCCCATCAAATCCTTCGCCTACCCGTTCGCGTTCCCGGAAGCAGACCGCCGGTTTGTAAGCAGGCTGGCAGACCTCTTGAACAAGTGCGGTTACGAGAACGGTGTAACCACCATCCTGGGGACTGCCCATCCCGGCGCCAATCGGTGGTTTTTGCCGCGCTTGCCCGTCAACACTTGGGACGATCCCGCGTTTTTCCAAGCCAAACTCGAGGGCGCCTACGACTGGCTGCACGGCCCCCAATATCTTTACAAAACCTTACAAGGCATAATAAGGCATAATAAGCCCTTAACATCGTGAGCAGGTGCCAAATTCTCGTCAGCCTTGGATCGCAGGCAGATGAACTCCGCAACTCCTTGTAAACAAACCCGTTACGTCATCATCACCCCGGTGCGTGATGAGGCGCTGCATATCGAAGAGACCATCAAGTGCGTTACACAGCAGACCATCACCCCGACCGAATGGGTCATCGTAGATGACGGCTCGACCGACGGGACGGGAGGCATCCTTGATCGCTATGCCGGACTCTATTCATGGATTCAGCCTTTACACAAGGCTAATCGCGGTTTCCGGGACGCCGATGTGGGCGCCGTCCAAGCCTTCCTCGACGGCTTTCATTCCCTGAAATCAGCGGACTGGGAGTTTATTGTCAACCTGGACGGCGACCTGGGCTTTGACCCCGCTTATTTTGAAAAGTGTTTTCAGCAGTTCGACCAGGACGCGAAATTGGGAATTGGCGGCGGAACGGTCTACTGCCTCACCGCCACCGGGGCCACGCACATCGAGCCTAGCCCTGATTTCCACGTGCGCGGCGCAACCAAGATCTACCGGCGCGCCTGCTGGGAGGCCATCGAGGGGTTGGCGGCGGCTCCCGGCTGGGACACGCTTGACGAAGTCAAGGCGCACATGGCGGGGTGGTGCGTTCGGAGCTTTGCCAGCTTGCTGGTGCTCCACAAGCGGCCCACGGGGGCGGTGGGCGGGTCTTGGCGCGACTCCGTCAAGAACGGCCACTGCGACTATTTCCTCGGTTACCAGCCGATGTTTATGTTTCTGAAGTGCCTCCGCCGAGCCTTTCATAAGCCGTTTCTGGTCAGCGGAGTCGGCCATCTTTACGGCTTCATCAGGGGCTACATTGATCGACGGCCGCAAGTCGCGGATGCGGCTTTGATACGCTACGTTCGGCGTCAGCAGATGCGGCGTCTGCTTCGGATGGACTCGACGTGGAAGTAGTGCCGGATTTTTCACCACCGGTTGGGAAGGCGGGGCTCTACAGGCTGCGGACAAACTCATGGGCGCTGTCATTCTGAGCCCGCATTTTGGGCGAAGAACCTCCGTAGTTTGCTCTGTGCACCATCCGCCACGAACTACAGGGGTCCTTCGCTTCGCTCAGGATGACAGTATTGGATGATTTTTCCGCAGCCTGTGAAGCGTCCATGCGGAAGCAGACGGAGACCATGGACCTCTCCATTATTATCGTCAATTGGAATTCCGCAGGCTTTACCACCCAATGCCTTTCCAGCATCTATTCCCAGACGCAGGACTTGGAGTTCGAAGTCCTGGTTGTCGATAATGCTTCTACGGACGATTCGTGTGGGGTCATTCAAGACCGCTGCCCCTCGGCGAAGCTGATCCGCAGCCCCCAAAACCTGGGTTTTGCCGGGGCGAACAATCTGGGATTCCAGAACTCCTCGGGACGGATTCTGCTGTTCCTTAACCCCGATACGGAATTGCGTGGCCCGGCCATCAATCTGATGCAGGCTTGCCTCGACTCTTCGGCAGATATCGGGGTTTTAGGCTGTCGCCTCCTGAATTCAGACCTGAGTGTCCAGACCAGTTGCATCCAGCCCTTCCCGACGATCCTGAACCAGATTGCCGACGCTGAGCAGTTGCGACGGCTCGCTCCCCGGCTGAACCTGTGGGGCATGCGGCCCCTGTTCGAATCTGACCACGGAAGACCCGTCGAAGTGGAGGCGGTGTCCGGGGCCTGCCTTATGATCAAAAGGGAAGTCTTCGAGCAAGTGGGGGCATTCAGCACAGACTACTTTATGTACACGGAAGACCTCGACCTCTGCTACCAAGTCAAGAAGGTTGGGAAAAAAGTCTGTTACCTGGGCTCCGCGACCATCGTGCATCACGGCGGGCAGAGTTCCCAGAAACGGGGCGGCGAGGCCTTCGCCGGCCCCTTAATGAAGGAGACCTCGCTGAGGTTTTTGCGAAAGACGCGCGGGCCTTTCTATGCGGCTCTCTACCGTCTCGCCATGTTCCTGGTTTCCATCCTCCGCATCGCCGTCCTGGCGCTGCTTATACCCATACCCTCCGCAAGACGCGATAAAGACTCTCTCCGCCACTCGCTGTCAAAATGGTATAAGATTCTGCGCTGGAGCATGGGATTGGAAGCCTGGACCCGGCAAATGGGGAAGCCGGCAGCGAGCCAGCCGGCAGGATCGTGAGAAAGTGAATCGATACGATGACGGAAACTGTAACCCCCACTAACGAGCTCACCTACTGGGAAAGGGTAAACCTGACCACCAGATGGGGCCGCTATTTGACAGAGATTGAGAGCCGTACTGTTCTCTTGGCAAGCAAAGCGGCTGGCGGACCCGGAACCGTCCTCGAAATTGGCACTGACGGCGGACGATGGGCCACTCTTTTCACGAATCAGGGGTGGAAGGTTATCTGCACCGACATTTCGCCTAACACCCTTGACCTATGCAAACGCAGACTTGCTCAGGCGACGTGCATCCTTGTGAAACCAACAGATACGAGCTTACCCTGCGCCACAAACACAATAAATTTGGTTCTTTGCATAGAGGTTGATGCGGTGATCAGTTCTGAATGGTTTATCGAGGAAGCTTCGCGAGTTTTGACGGCTGGCGGGATCCTGGTGGCTACTATAAACAATAAATCCTCCCTGCGAGCCGCGTTTCACGAAGCTTTCAGGCCGGGTGAAGCTAACCGTAGGAAAGAGCAGGGGCTTTATCAGGTTAGCTATCGTGACTGTAGAAGGAGCCTCCTGGAACGTGGATTCAAGCTCATTTATGAGGAAGGCTGCTGCTGGCCGCCATTCGCACGTGACAGCAAGTCTTCCTTGATACCTTTTTTAACGGGATTTGAGAAATATTCAGGCCTTCGGCGACTCACCCGCCTTAGCCCATGGGTTGTGTTTGCGGCACAGAAGGGACAGCCCTAGATCCATCCATGGCACTCATCGTTGCAATTAACCTGATCGTGGTTGCTTGCCTCGTGGTTCTGACCCTGACGAAGGGTTTTGAATGCACGCTGACGTTCTTCGCGCTTCTTGTCATCTTGATTCCGAGTCGGTCGAACATCTTGCTGGGGATATTCGACATCACCATCCAGAGGTCCGTAGCCTGAGCAGGAAATGCCAACCCAAAATGTAGGCTCTTTCAATCCGATCGGGCTTGGCTTCGCGCTGCTAATGGGAGTCCTTCTACTGGTCATTCCAAGGCGATATGCCCTTGTGCCCGTCATCGCGCTGGTCTGCTATATGCCGATGACCCATAGGCTGATCGTCGCCGGTTTGAATTTCCCGATGATACGAATTCTGGCACTCTTTGCGTTTGCCCGAATTCTTCTCCGGAACGAAGTCGGCAAGATCAAGTTGAATGCTATCGACAAGGCACTTCTTTGGTGGGCACTTTCCGCTGTCGTCATGCATACTCTTCTCTGGCAAACGTGGGGGGAATTCATCAATCGCCTGGGGTACATCTATGACGCCATGGGCTTCTATTTTGTATTCCGCTCTCTCATCGTCGATTGGGACGATATCACCCGAGTCTTCAAGATAACCGCACCCTTCGTCGTTCCGCTTGCCCTTGCCATGCTGGTTGAGCATGTGACCGCGCACAATCTGTTCATTCCCTTGGGCGGCATTGAGCCGGAGGTGCGGGATGGTATCGCACGTGCTCGGGGACCCTTTGTACATCCCGACCTCTCGGGAAGCTTTGGCGCGACGCTGCTGCCGTTTTTTGTTGCTCTCTGGTGGCTGGGCGACCGGACCAGGGGTTTCATGGGGATTGCGTCGTCCATCATCATCACTTTTGCTAGCGGTGCCAGCGGCCCGCTAATGTCGTTTTTGGCCGCGGTGCTCGCCCTTTCCATGTGGCCCCTTAGGAAACGGATGCGGCAGGTGCGCTGGGGAGCCGTCCTCATGCTGATCGGACTTCAAATGGTCATGAAGGTTCCCGTATGGTGGGCGATCATGCATATCAGCATCCATGCGGGAGGCGATTCCTACCATCGATCCTACATCATTGATCGAACCATGGCCAATTTCCGTGACTGGTGGCTGGTT
>JBEKAD010000237.1:0-7720 GCA_050018435.1 Terriglobia bacterium | reverse complement strand
CTTTGGCGGCTATGTGGTTGACCGCATCCGTCGCAAATCGGCGATTTTGGGGGGGCTATTCATCTGGAGTGGTGTAACCGCAGTTGCGGCAGTCTCCCATTCTTTCCGGCACTTACTCTGGTTTATGGCGGCTTTGGGTGCGACGGTAACGATTTACATGCCGGCGGCCATGTCGATGATCAGTGATTACCACGGCAAAGCCACGCGCTCGCGCGCCATGGGCATCCATCAGACCGCCGTTTATGTGGGGACGATTGGGGGTGGGTTCCTGGCGGGATTGATTGGCGAGCGCTATGGCTGGCGTTGGTCATTCATCATGTTCGGCGCACTCGGGGTTACCTTAGGGTTGATCCTTCTCGGCTCGCTTCGCGAACCTCAACGCGGCGCCGCAGATTTGGAGGACGGAAGCGCCAACCCCCAAACTCATCGTTTGGAGGGAGTGCCGGTGGGAGCATCGATCAGATTGATTCTCGGCACCCCCACCGCCGCCCTGCTGATGGGCGCCTTTATGTGTGCGAACTTCGTCGCTCTGGTTTTGCTCGCGTGGATGCCGAACTTCCTTTACGACAAATTCCATATGAGCGTAGCCATGGCGGGACTTTCCGCCACGCTTTTCGCGCAGGTCACGAGCATGGTGGGCTCGCCTCTGGGTGGATGGTTCGCCGACATTTTCCGCCGCCGGCACGTGGGCGGGCGGGTGCTGGTTCAAGCCATTGCGGTTTTGTGTGGAGCGCCCTTCGTATTCCTTTGCGGCCGGGCCGGAACGATGACCGGGGTAATCGTGGCGCTCACGGCCTGGGGTTTGTTCAAGGGGCTCTACGATGCCAACATTTTTGCCGCGGTTTTCGACGTGGTCCCGCCGCAGGTGCGGGGTACAGCGGCAGGGTTCATAAACATGATGGGATGGTTAGGGGGCGGGGCGGCTCCCGTCGTGGTGGGTTTCGTAGCGCAACGTATCGGCGCTAGCCAGGCGATTTCACTCTCGTCCGTCGTGTATGTGGCCGCAGGCATTCTTCTCACCACGGGGTCCGCTCTATTCATTCGCCGAGACGTTGCGCGCGTTGAGCAGTATGTGAAGGGGTAGAAGCTTGCGGTAGCGGTTCAAATGGATGGAGCGGCGGGTTTACGCCGCCATTTGGTCCGTCAGTTGACGGATAAACTCGCCGCTACGGCATCGCACCCATTCAGCCCAGGAACCCGCGGAAGCGCGCCGGTGAAACCGCATAGCCGGGGAAAATCCCGGCAGGATCTTCCACCCCCAGATGACGCATGGCCACCTCCGCGAAGACATCGCGGAAACCGGTGGTCAGTGCCAAGTCCCGCCCGTCATGGTGTTGATGGTCTTTAAGGCCCGGCCAATCGCCGTAAACCTTTCCACCATTCACCGGTCTACCTAGTACAAACATGGCATGAGCGTGGCCGTGGTCTGTGCCGCGGCTGCCGTTCTCGCGTGCGGTGCTGGAAAGCGGCTGGTCCGGGGCCGAAGCGTACATCGGGGAGAGCAGGTCCGCAGCTTCGTGTTCTCTTCCTCCCATCTCCCCACCCCGGTTTCCAGCTCGCTTCCGCCACCCCCGGCCAAAAGTCACTTGGGAATCTCCTCCGCCCGCCCACGAACGCGCGCCTGCCTTGTCCTCCGCAACCCGACCGCCACCCGAGCATCGCCATGCGAAGTTCCTGGCTCAGGAGATGCTCCCGCCGCCGGGTCCGGTTGACTCAACAAAGCCATAGCCGCGGCCTCACTGTCGGAAATCAGAAAGAATTGCGTCAGGCTCACATCGTCCAGAATCTTGCGCACGTGGCGGTTCAAACTGGCCAAGACCATCCGTGCGCCAGCGTTCTGCACGGTCGCTCGGGCTCCCGCCAGGAACCCCAGACCCGTCGAGTCGATGTAAGGCACGTCGGCGAAATCGACGATCAGCTTCCGGGTTCCGGCATCCATTAAGTCCTTGACCTTCTGCCGCAGATAGGGTCCGTCACTGCCCGCCAGGAATTTCCCGCTCAGACTCAAGATTGCCACATCATCTTTGAAACGCACCGCAATTCTCACAATTTCACCTCGCCGTTGCCACCCGCCTGAGTCCCACACGCTTGCGCTCTGCGCGGAATTCGAAGCACCTCGAGGATGGTTGGAGATTTCTCGCCAAAACTCAATGTGGCAACCCTTTCGAATGCTACGAGAGGGGCGAAGCCGTGTCAAGTGCGACACCGGGAAACTCAGCTCGACCTCACTTGGGGAAGAAATCCACGCCTTCCTTCCCGAACCAAGTGAAGCGTGCAATCTTCCCTCCCAATTGCCAGCGGGCGGGAGAGGTGGTTTCCATCCAATCAAGCGGCTCCGCTTCCGGCTGGATTCGAGCGGCGGCGGTGAGGGCCGTCTTGAGCAAGCCCTTCTCTTCCGGCGTCACCTCCGCAGGGTCGGCGGAAATAAAGAGCACGGCGCCACTCTGCGCGACGACGTCGAGCCATTGACGCGTCATGGCGAGCGGGACGGATTTTGATACCGGCGCGCAATCCGGATCCACCAGGAAAAAAGTTCGGTGTTGCGGCAAGCGGAATCCCAGTGTGTTCACTCCCATTTTGCGCGTCCGATTCCAGTCGCGGCTGCTCGTGTCGTCACCTGTCCGCTGCAATTCAAAGATCCCCGCGCCCAGGTGGCCCACGGTGTTGCATCCGAGCAGAACGGCATCGCCCGCCGCCTGGCGAAGGGCGCGATAGAATTGCAGTACAATTTCGGCCGAGGTCTTGCTGCGATCAGCAAAGTGCCAACCTTCGGACGTCAACTCCTCTCCCATTTTCATGCCCCAGCGGCCCAGGATGTCAAAAGTAGAAAAGTCGTGCTTCACCAGCTCGTATCCCCACCCCGTTATCCTTCGCAGCCCCTCCTGGATATAAGCCAGGACCTCGGGCAGGCTGGGATCAATGATAAAGGGGGAATCCGGGGGTTGCGGTTTTCGGTCCCCGGCAAGCTCCCATCCCTTTGCCCGTGGGTCAACGGTGGCAAGTGGCCGCACCCAAATTCCCGGCCGCACGCCACGCTTTTTCATTTGGGCAGGCAAGCTGGGCACTTCCGGAAATCGTAGATTGTCTTCGGTCCAAGGGCCCGCCCCACCCCGTGCCTTCCCCCAACCCTCATCGATGACCATGTAGGGCGGATTGACGGCGAGCGGTGACAACTCGGCCAACTGCTCGACATCTCGCAGCACATTCTCCGCTGACATGTTTTCACCATAAAGGTAATACCAATTATTTGAACCATAAACCGGCTTTTCCGGCAAACGCGGATGCTCCGCCAGCGCGCGGCACAGCGCACAGGCGGCACGGTAGGGGGAAATGTCCGGATGCCCTCGCAGCGCCACCACCTCAGCCGCCGCCAAGCCCCGGTCGCCCAACTGCACGCCGCTGCCACCGTTGCGAACATCGAGCCAGAGGGAAATACCTTCCGCATCTGCCTGCCAAAAGCAAAAGGCGCTCGCCCCAGTCTTCACCCCGTAGCCGTGGGTCCCTTGCCCCGTCGCCACCAGGAAATACCAAGGCATGACGCGGTCAGCGGCAAAACCCCGCCACTCCAAGTCACCGTAGGAACGTTCCCAATGATCGCCGAGAAATCGCGAGCTCTCCGGTAGGCGACCCAACCAGCGCAAGTGTAAGCGTTCTAGCGGGCTGCGCGGCGATGCCACCGAAAGCGCAAGGGCTTTCCCCTTGCCAAGCTGCTTCGCTTCCGTGCTGACTTCCACATCCTCAGCCTGCCAGCGGTTAGCGGATCTCGACAACGTGATACGGCCGGACCCTTCCACGTGGGCCGCTACAAAATCGGGCGGCCGGATGATGTCCACGAAGGTCTCTTTCGTCTCGGCCGCGGAACCCCTTGGCGCGTGGGCCGCCGCCACTGCCGCCATTCCGGTTCCAAGAAACGCCCTGCGAGATTTGTTCATGGTGCTGGGTCCCTCCGTTCTGCGTTGGACGAGCCATCGCCGCAAGCGCCCCGCTCGAAAACGTGACGAAGATCGGGAGGTCGCGCCTGGACCTTGATCGGGGATCAGGAAGGGCCGAATGGGTTTTCGGGCCCGGGGATAGGAAACACAGCTTCGACTGGGGCAGGGACCGCGGGAGATCTCCCCCGGAATCGAGAATTTAGCCCGCCGGTTGCGCGCTGTACGGGCAGGCGACTCGCACGCACTCACGCCCGCGAGTCACCGGCCCGTGTCTGCCGCGCACTTCACCGCCATCAAATGTGCGCTTCAATGCGATTGACCACCGTTTTCAGGGCTTTGATACGCGCCCACCATTTCCAGTTTCCCTCGATGATGGTCCAGGGAGCGTTGTCCGTGTCCGTCTTCTCGAACATCTCTTCCAGAGCTTCGATGTAAGCATCCCACTTTTCGCGATTGCGCCAATCCTCTTCGGTCAGCTTCCAGTTCTTCCAGGGATCTTTCTCCCGCTTCTTGAAACGGTCAAGCTGCTCTTTCTTGGAAATGTGAATCCAGAACTTGATCAACACCAACCCGTCGTCCGTCAGCGTTTTCTCAAATTCGTTGATCTCGCGGTAGGCGCGTTGCCATTCTTCTTTCTTGGCGAATTTCTCCACCCGCTCCACCAACACACGCCCGTACCAGGTGCGGTCAAAGATGCCGATGCGGCCGCGCGGCGGCAGGCGCAACCAGAAACGCCGCAGCCAATGGTGGGCTTTCTCCCCCGGGTTCGGCGCGCCGATCGGATGCACCTCGTATCCGCGGGGGTCGAGGGATTCGGTGATGCGCTTGATGTTTCCTCCCTTGCCCGCTGCGTCGCAACCTTCGTAGGTCACGGCGACGGCAATTCCCTGCTCAATAATCTTGCGTTGCAACTTCAACAGCTTGAACTGATACTCCTGTAACAGCTCTTCGTATTCGTCCTTCGATTCCAGCTTCTTGTCGAGATCGAGTTTATCGAGGTACCCCATGTATCTACCTCCTGAAGGTCAAGGCATATTCTATCGGCAAACGCGAAGGAGCACGCCCCGAGTGGGCAAACACGCGATGGCGTGCTTGAGCTGACTTCCGATGCGAATGCACTACACCATCTGGGGGCGGATTCTACCAGAACCTCTCGCCGCGTCGCAAAGGGTTTTCCGATGCCGGATTTCGGATGGGCGGGGGGATGGGGCCTGAAGACCTATACGTGGAGGGAGCAAGGCTTGAGACGGGTGCTTGGGAGCTCGGCTTGGGAATCTCAGATTTGAGATTTCAGCAGGGCCTTTGCCGCCAGTTTTGGTCCTTCGGTCTCGCCATTCCGCGTCCACTCTCGTGCCGCCCCCCACGGAGGATTCCGCCCCCTTTTTAGGTTCGCTGCAAAGAACTCCGTCCATAAACAGAAGCGCCGGTCCCGCATCGCGAAACCGGCGCTGACCGAAAACGGCTCGACCTTTCTACAACCGTCCCCGCCCTAGTGCTTTCCGTGGGGAGGATGATGGTCAGAATGCCCCGAGTGGTCCGCGTGCTCCCCATGCTGGGCAGGCTCCGCCTTGGCGCCGGTTTTGGCGCGCTGGTCGCGCAAAACAGCTTTGCGGCTCAAGCGCACCTTGTTGCCCTCAACGGAAATGACTTTTACCAATAGCTGGTCACCCAACTTCAGCTCGTCACGGATATCACGGATGCGATGCTCCGCCACTTCGCTGATGTGAAGCAAACCGTCGGTGCCGGGGAAAATCTCGACGAAGGCGCCGAAATCCGCCAGCCGCACCACTTTGCCGAGATAGGTCTTTCCAATCTCGGCTTCCGCCAGCAGCTCGCGGATCATCTTCAACGCCTTCGCGGCCGACGGTTCGTCGGTAGCGGCCACGTTCACGGAGCCATCATCTTCAACGTCGATCTTCACGCCCGTCTGTTCGATGATGCCGCGAATGACTTTGCCGCCCGGCCCGATGAGTTCGCCAATCTTTGCCGGATTGATCTTCATCGCGTAGATGCGCGGCGCAAAGACAGAGATGTTAGTGCGCGGCGTGGCCAGTGTCTCCAGCATTTTGCCGAGCACGTGCAAGCGCGCGGCCTGGGCCTGGGTCAAGGCCTCCGCCATAATCTGCGGAGTAATGCCCGTGGTCTTAATATCCATCTGTAGCGCTGTGATGCCTTCCTTGGTTCCGGCGACCTTAAAATCCATGTCGCCGTAATGATCTTCGGCCCCCGCGATGTCCGTAAGGATGGCATACTTGTCGCCTTCCTTCACCAAGCCCATGGCAATCCCCGCCACCGGCGACTTCACCGGAACCCCCGCGTCCATCAAGGCCAGCGTTCCGCCGCACACCGTGGCCATGGAAGATGAACCGTTCGATTCCAGGATGTCTGACACCACGCGAACCGTGTAAGGGAAATCGGTCTCTTCCGGAAGCATGCTGAGCAGCGCGCGCTCGGCCAAAGCTCCGTGCCCGATCTCGCGCCGACCGGGCCCCCGCAGGAAGCCAACCTCCCCCACGCTGAAGGGAGGAAAGTTGTAGTGGAGCATGAAGCGCTTGAAAGCCTCGCCCTCCAGCACATCGAGGCGCTGCTGATCTTCGCCGGTTCCAAGTGTGGCAGTGACCAACGCCTGCGTTTCACCGCGCGTAAACAGCGCTGAGCCGTGCGTGCGCGGCAGAAACCCGACTTCGCAACTGATGGCACGCACCTGATCGAAGGCGCGCTTGTCAGGCCGCTGCCGTTTCTGCACCACGTCATCGCGGAACAAGCGTTCTTCCAGCTCGTCAACATAGTGCGCTGCCAGCTTGCGCTTTGCCTCATCATCCTCGGGGTAGCTTTCCACCAGCGCTTTTCGCAGCTCGGCAATCTTGCGATGGCTTTCCAGCTTGACGTACTTGGAAGTATCCATCGCCTCGTGGAGAGCCTCCTCGATTTTGCCGCGAACCTCCGCGTAGAGCGCTTCATCGCGCGCCGGCGCGGTGAACTCGCGCTTCTTCAGGCCCAGCTTTTCGAAGAGTTCTTTCTCCGCAGCCACAATCTTGCGGATTTCGCCATGAGCGTACTGAATCGCCTCAATGATCGCCGCTTCGGAAACTTCCTTCGCCCCCGCTTCCACCATCACGATGGCGTCTTCCGTGCCCGCCACAACCAGGTTCAGCAAACTGTTCTTGATCTCGCTGTAGGTGGGGTTGGTGGTCAAGCGCCCATCCACCAGTCCCACCCGCACGGCGCCCAGGGGCGCAAAGAACGGGATGTCAGAAAGGTAAAGCGCCGCCGCGCCCGCCACCAGCCCGACGACGTCCGGGTTGTTATCGGTATCTGCGGAAAGCACCAGGGCAATGACTTGCGTTTCGTCCTTAAAACCCTCGGGAAAGAGAGGCCGGATGGGCCGGTCGATCAGGCGGCTGGTGAGAATCTCTTTCTCCGTCGGCCGTCCTTCACGCTTGAAAAAGCCGCCGGGAATTCTTCCCGCGGCGTAAGTATACTCACGATAGTCCACCGTGAGGGGGAAGAAATCAATCCCTTCCCGCGGGTTGGTTGAACACGCCGTTGCCAGGACCACCGTGTCACCGTAGCGCACGTAGGCGGAGCCATCGGCTTGCTTCGCCACTTTGCCACATTCCATTGATAGGGTATTTGAACCCAGGGTAATACTAACTTGTTCCATTTAAATCCTCCCAACCATCCACGCCGAGCACCACACAGGGGCCACATAGCGGGTCATGGCATGCTCGTTGACCGGCCGAGGTGATAGACTTCACCCCGCCGTCAGGCATGCAGGTTCTTCAGGG
>JBEKAD010000236.1:0-7728 GCA_050018435.1 Terriglobia bacterium | reverse complement strand
GACCCTCCGGGGAGCCAACGCCATCCTGGCCCTGCGCTCCTGCCACCTCAACGGCCGCTTTGAGAATTATTGGGAGGACCGGCGCGCAGCGTGACTTCCACTTTTATGTCGCGCACCCACGGAAGTGGCGGTGGATCAATTTGCTGTAGTGGCGGCTTTACGCCGCCATTTGCCAAGGTAAACTCGCCCTACAGCATCAAACTGACCCACTACCCCGGAAGCCCTAGTGGGGTCTTTGGCTTGAAGAAAGTGGTAAAGGTCAACAGCGGTCTAATAATGCGAGAACCGCTCCGCGGCCTACCCCCTCCCCCCGGATTAGATTGTGAATGATGCCGATTCCGACTTCCTTAGTAGCGAGGAACAATTAACGGTCGGGCCGCTCCAGGCTTCTCAACTTTGACGTGGCTTCCTTTTTGCCCGGTCATCCGGTATCCGAGCTTTCCAAATACACAGACGATCTTCTCCCAACCTAGCAGGCTGCGGAAAAACGCTTTAATGCTGTCATCCTGAGCCTTGACAGCCTTTCGACTGCCCATGATGGGCAGAAACTCGGGTCGAAAAGCAAGCATGAGGAATGGTCCGAGTGGGGCGTGGTGCCTTCACAAGCCAAAGTTCTTACGCCCTGCAAGGGCACAAGATGATAGCCGGGGGCAACGCCCCCGGAAAGCGTGACGATCATCCCCCGACCCTGAAGGGTTCGCATCCTTCTGGGCCGTGGGACGCAAGATGAGCGTAATGCCACCCCGATTCGACCCTTTCGGGGTCGGACTTTGTGTGGGGCGCGTTTTCCGGGGGCGTTGCCCCGGCTATTGTATGTATCCCCTGCGGGGATCAAGAATGGACAACGCCGAGACCGTCCTGGGGGTGCAAAAAGCGGGTAAGATGCCCTCCGGTCCGGTTTAACCAAATCGCTGAATTTAAACGAGTAGTTCATCGAGTTTCTGCAGAGCCCATTCGCTGCCGCTCAGGGTAAACTACGCGAAGGACCCCTGTATTTGAACTCTCAAGCAAATACAGAGGTCCTTCTTCGGCTTCGCCTCCTCTACAGAAACTCGACGCGCAAGTCCTTTCAATTCACGAATCGTTTCCACTGGGCTCGCGGCGAGTTTCTGCCCATCATGGGCTGCCGAAAGGCCGTCAAGGCTCAGGATGACAGTGTGAGGGGTTTTTCCGCAGCCTGCTTAGCCGGGCAGCTTTGGACAAGAAAGAACTGCTGCCCTCCCGACCTTGTCCGGACAGGTTCCGGTCGCCTCTACGAATACCATCACCGGCAGTTTGCCCTTTTACAAGCCGACTGAGATGAGCCGTCAACTCCCACAAGTCCCTTCGGGAAATCGCCGACCCCGAAGAACAGGGGTCTGCGCCAGCCAGCGAATGTGCAAACGTTTGTGCTCAAGTTGCAAATGTTTTCCTCGGCAGCCAGCTCTCCTCGATGCGCCACATTTGTAATCATGACAAGAACAAGAAGTTACACCTATGGACTATTTGGAATCGGAATTGCTATGGCATAGCGAGGTAGCAATAAGGGAACTCTCCTGAAAAAGGGAAATCCTGGTTGATGCGTTAAAGAAGATTTATCAACAGCAGTGAATCCAGACTGAGGAGACAGCTCATGAAAACGATCGGGAGAGTTGTGCTGCTGTTGTGCTTCCTGACGGTCAGCGGCCTATCGTACGCCGCTCCCCCCATCACCGTCGGCAGCTATGGCGGTCTCGGTGCCGGTCGCTGCTTTCCGTTCATGTGCAATAATAGCGGGACCAGCACCGGAGAGTCGATTGATTACCAGCAGGTTTTCGCAGCGTCGGCTTTTCCGGATACGGGCCCCACGACCATCAATTCCCTCACGTGGTATTACGCCTCCCCCGAGCCCGGGATACCTCTTGCACTCGGCGGCTCGTATACCTTTTACCTGGGCTACTCCAATTACCAAGTGAATTCCCTGAGCGCGAACATCGGCAACAACGCCGCGTCGGAGACGCTTCTGGGCACCGGAATTATACCTCCGGGCGGCATCAATGACGACCCCGAACTCACCTATAGCGGGTTCACCCCCTTCGTCTATAACCCAAGCGAGGGCCCTTTGCTGCTTGAAGTCGTGGTCAACAACCAGGACAACGTGCCTAACAACAGCGGCAACGGCTACAACGAGGGCGACAACTCTCGCTCGGTGACCAGTCGCGCCTATTGCATCTATGGCACCTACAATGGTTGCTTGGCCGAAAGCGCTGGGCTGGTGACCACCTTCAACAGTGGGGACCCGAACAGCTTCGCTACACCCGAACCCGCCACGGTTTTTCTGCTAGGCTGGGGTCTGGTCGGCTTGGCGGGTCTGCGCCGCAAACTGATCGCGTAGTTCCGTTCGCTCGCGGAGGGCCCTGACGAGCCGGAGGCGCACCGTCCAGCGCTTCCCGCGCACCCAACAAAATCAACCACCACTCAATGCTCTGAGGGGCTGCGAATGGGCTCTGCAGAAACTCGACGCGTTCCCGATGGGGAGGGAAAAGCCGCGGACCTACAGAACAGATCCGCGCTCCCCTTCTCCCGCAAACCCCTCCGGGAAATCGCAGACCCCAAAGAACCGGGGGCTGCGCCAGCCTGCGACAAAGTACCTTCTGGCTACCGCGCCACAGCATGGATTTCTTTGAATACCTTAATCCTGCCTGGCATTTAACGTGCCCGAGAGATCTCATGTAGATGCTCGGTGTGTGCTAAACTTTTAGTGGTTGACTGACTAGCCCTACCTGGAATCCGCCTCTATACTGGGTCGTGGCTAGTCCCGTGACCGCCTAAAGAAGTCCTGAACCCGCTCTGCCCACACGGCGCTTTGGTTGACTGCGAACGCTTCCCAAAAGAACCTAACCAGGCGGGCACGGGACTAGTAGCGTGATCCCCGTGACGTGCGATAGCCGTCTCCTATGTTCAAGGGTGGAAAGGACGCGGGCCAGGCCCTAGTGGTAGTTGCACTAGGCATGGTCGTTCTCCTGGGCTTTCTGGGCCTGGGTTTGGACCTCGGATACCTGCGCTACATGAAGCGGCAAATGCAGAAGGCTGCTGACGCTGCGGCGATTGCGGCAGCGGTGGAGCTTACTTACTGTGGCAGCACAAGTGATTGCAGCGCTCTCACGACGGCGGCCCAAGATGCGCTGACGGAGAACGGGTTCACCTCAAGCACGCTGGTCACCAATTGCGGCACAAGCAGTAACAACCTGGTGATTACGGTGAACAACCCTCCGTGTCACTTGGGCGCGTCTGACCCGCATCATGGCGACGCGCATTATGTTGAAGTGGTCGTCTCGCAGGTTGAACCGTTGATGTTCACCAAGGTTTTTGGCGTCAAGAACTTCACCATAACGGCGCGTTCCGAGGCCGCGCTGGGAAGCGGGAACAACTGTATTTATGCGCTCGATCCCACGGATTCGGGCACGATAACGGCGGATTTCTTAGCTTCGGTCAATTCCCAATGCGGCATCGTTGATGAGTCGAGCAGCAGTACGGCCCTGACATGCGCCTGGTTCAGTTCTATCACCGGCTCCCAAATCGGCGTGGTGGGGGGGTACTCCAACTTTCTTTGCACGCTAAGTCCGACCCCCAAGACACATATTTTGACGCCCTCGCCGACTGATCCTTTGGCGTATATCCCCGCGCCCATAGTGGGGTCCTGCGGCACGAGCAAGGCGAGCCCTTACACCGGTTACAGCGGGTCAACTGCCGGACTAGTGTTGAGTGGGACGGCGACGCTCAACCCGGGCGTCTATTGCGGTGGAATGGAGATAAACAACACCGCCAACGTCACGTTCAATCCCGGGACGTACATTCTGACGTCCGCCACCAGCAAGACCGGCACATCGTACGGGTTGACCATCGACATCGGAGCGCTGGCCACGGGCTCCGGCGTGACCTTTTACAATACTTTGAAGTCAGGGGCCGCGCCGCCAGGGCCCATTCAGTTTAATTTCACTGCTTTTGCTTCCGGGAATGGAATCAACTTTACCGCACCCACTACCGGGACTTATCAGGGGATCTTGTTTTTTCAGGATTCTTCGAACACAAGCCAGGCGCAAATTATTGGCCGCAGTAGTTACAACACCGTCCTACAGGGGGCCTATTACTTTCCCGGGGCCAAGGTCGTATTCGCCCTTGATGGTCCCATCAAGTACAATATCCTCGACGCCTGGCAGATTGAGTTCGCCGCCCTAACTTTTGCCGGAGGCACGTTCAGTACCACCGGATTCTACAACGATTACTCTTCTCTGGCGAATGGATCGCCCGTTAAAGGTACGGGTGGCGTATTGGTGGAGTGAGGATGCATCGACGGTGGCCCAGGCCTAAGAAAGCTCGGGCGCGATGGCGCCAGGGGATGATTCCCTGGGTTGCCTGGGCGGCGCGCGAGCGCGGGGCCAGCCTGGTGGAGTTCGGCTTGATGCTTCCCTTTTTGGGGCTGCTCCTGCTCGGAGTGATTGACTTTGGCCGCGCCTATTATATGGAGGTCGAGGTCTCCAACGCCGCCTATACCGGCGCCCTTTATGGTACGCAGAGCCACACTGACATTACCGGGATGCAAAACGCCGCCAGCGGCGACGCTGCCGACATTAGCAGCATGACCGCCACGGCGACTTACGGATGCGAATGTTCCGACGGTTCAAACGCGGTGGCCAGTTGTTCGAGCCCACCGACCTGCGCCGTCAACGTGGTGAACTACGTGCAAGTCACCACCTCGGCCACCTACAAACCGATGTTTCCCTGGCCGGGCATTCCGTCTTCAATTTCTTTGCACGGATCGGCGAAGCTCCGCGCCGGTCAGTAGCCAGGAGAAATCGGATGATCGGAAGATCGGGAGATCGGGTGAGAAAAAGCACGCACGCGAAACTCGTTGCCACCCAGCCTCAGGTTGTGCATGGCACACGCGGCCATCGCCGATCACCAACCGGCAATAACCCAAAAGTCCGGCGCGCGGCCAAGGGACGCCAGACTTCGGACCTCGGACTTCGGACTTTGGACCTCTGGGAGGACCAGGGCAGCGAGCTGGTGGAATATGCCATCGTGCTTTCCGTGTTGCTGACGTTGCTATTCGGCATTATGGATTTTTCCCGATTCCTTTACACGTATCACTTTGTGAGCGAGGTCGCCCGCGAAGGAACCCGGTATGCAGTGGTGCGCGGGTCGACCTTTAGAACCACGACCTGCGCCTCAACTTCCACTTTTGCTTGCAATGCCACGGCGGCGAATGTTCAGAGTTACGTGCAGGGCCTGACCCCGCCGGGAGTTACTTCCAGTTCTTTGACGGTTACCACGACTTGGCCGGGTACCGCGCCCACCGGCGCCGCGACCGCGTGCAGCACTACGAACGGCAACAATAGTCCCGGCTGCCTGGTCCAGGTGGTGGTGAGTTATCCCTACAAGTTCATGCTTCCTTTCTTGCCCAGCTCGGCCTCGACCTGGACCGTGTCGAGCACCTCCGTGATGGTGATTTCGCAGTGAGGATGGATGTGGCCGGGGGATGGCCGGGAGGAACTTGGCAAAGAGATTTTTTATCATGCCGCGCCGTAGTTCTGGCGGAGGGGCCGACAATTGAAGTTTGGCATTTACCCGTCAAATTACGGGATGGCTTCGAGCAAATTCAGGCGGCGCGGTCGTACGAAGAAGAATTGCGTGATTTCAGGCGCCCCCTGCTAATCCGGACCCTGCAAGGGTGCAACGGCAATAAGGCGGAAGCGGCTCGCGTCCTGGGTCTGGCGCGCGGCTATTTGCACGGCTTGATTCACGACCTCAAGATTGAATCGGAGCAGACCGCTCTGGCATCCCGCCCCGCTCAGCCTGTGGCGCCGGACATCGTCATGTAGGTGCGAACACGGGACACGGGACTCGGAATCCGAATGTGGATGCAAGTGGCAGATTCCACCCCGGGCAGTGATCGCCAAATTCAAAACCCTAACGCCGAGCCCCGATTCGCGAGTCCCGAATCCCGTGTCCCGAATCCCGTATCCCGAGCCCGTATGACCTCAGGCCAACTCCGAGATTCGCACTGCCTGGAATTCCTCATCACCAACCAAAACTCCGATGGTGGGTGGGGTTACCACCCCGCTTCCCTCAGCGCTGTGGAGGCCACGGCGTGGGGGCTCGCCGCGCTTATTTCATCGCGCCGAGCGCCACCCCCGGCGGAAGTGTGTGCCCGGGCGCGTGATTGGCTGTTGCAGGCGCAACAAACCGACGGATCCTGGCCCCCCTTTCCCGGCCAGCCACAAGGCTGTTGGGTAACCTCCATTGCGTCCCAGGCTTTGCATCTTCACGGTGGGGCGCAGAATGCCGTGCAGCGCGGCCTGCATTGGCTCCTGAACGCGTGGCCCGCCGAGGGCACCGTCTGGTGGCGGCTGCGCCAAACTTTATTTCCCTCGCGCGTCGCTCGCCAGGACAGTTCGCTGCGCGGCTGGAATTGGACGCCGGGCACGGCCAGTTGGGTGGAACCCACCGCCCATGCGCTCCTGTTTCTGCGCTCGCTGCCCATGGAAATACTTCCTCCCCAGGCGGCGAAACGCCGGCAATTGGCGGAGTGCATGCTCTTTGACCGCATGTGCCCGGGCGGCGGGTGGAACAGCGGCAACCCGCTGGTGTATGGCGTGGCCGGTGTACCGCGCATTGGCCCCACCGCCTGGGCGCTGTTAGCCCTAAGGAATCATTCCGAGCGCCCTGAAATACAGACGAGCCTGGGATGGCTCGAGGGCACCTACGGGGCAATTCACGGTGCCGCGTCCCTGGCTTTGGCGCACCGCTGTTTGACGGCGTATGGGCGGCGCGTTTCGCCGCTCGCACCCGCCCTCGGCGAGCTTTACTCCCCTAACCACTTCTTTGACAGTATGCTCACCAACGCGTGGATTGTTCTCGCGCTGAACGAGGAAGGGAGCGCGGTCGTCCCGACCGCCGGGGAGGCGGCAAACCGATGAGCTTCGCGCAGCCCAGCCTGATGCCTTCTTTCACGCGACCCCCATCGCGTGTGGCCATCGTTCGCTCCGCCCGTTACGACCTCGACTTGGGCGCAGTACTTTTTAGGGCATTGAAGGAGTTTGATTTGCCAGTAAAGGGCTTTAAAGTGTTGTTAAAGCCAAATTTCGTTGAATCCGATCCGGAAGGCGTCATCAATACCCATCCTGCCGTGGTGGGGGCCGTACGCGAGACCTTTCTGCGCCTCGGGGCAGAGTCGGTGCGCGTGGCCGAAGGACCCGCGCATGAGCGCGACATGGAAGCGATCCTCGAAACCATTCGCCTGCGCAATTTCCTGGGCCCGCTGCCCGGTCTCTTTGTGGATCTGAACCTGGATGAAGTTCACGCCGTCAACTTGCGGACCCGGGCTTCCAAGCTCAAGCAACTTTATCTTCCCCGCACCGTTCTGGAGGCGGACTATATTGTCTCTCTGCCCAAGCTCAAGACGCATCACTGGGCGGGGGTGACGCTTTCGCTCAAGAACATGTTCGGCATCGTACCGGGATGCTGTTACGGTTGGCCGAAAAACGTTCTGCATTGGGCGGGCATCACACCCTCCCTTCTCGACATCAACAGCACCGTGCGCCCGGATTTCGCCATCGTGGACGGCATCATCGGGATGGAGGGCAACGGCCCCATCCAGGGATCTCCCAAACCCAGCGGCGTGCTCATCCTGGGTGACGACGCCGTGGCGGTTGATGCCACCAGCGCGCGCGTGATGGGCCTGGCCCCCGAGCGCATCGATCATCTGGC
>JBEKAD010000235.1:0-12333 GCA_050018435.1 Terriglobia bacterium | reverse complement strand
CGACCTGGCCAAGACCATGCTCGGCGGGGTGAGGCTTGCTGACCGCAGTGATCACAAAGCGTTCTTCGGCGCCCCTGGCGCGGCTTCGGACTACGCTCGCATATTCAAGACGGCGCAGGAAATGTATCGCGAAGAGGGAGTCCTTAAGGGCGCTGCTTCCGATCCTGAGGGAAGCGTGAACAGGAACCTTGTAACCTCCATCGCCAGGTAGGGAAGAGTGGATCGCAGTCTCGCGCCGACATTGACGTGGAAAGACCCGGAGGCAATTCATGGCGGTCAAAATCGAGAAGGGCGGTTGGATTCTTATTTTCTTAGTTGGCCTGGGGCTGGTCGGCTACAGCCTGAACAGGTATGGCTTACTCGACTTGCATAAGTGGCTGGGGTCTCGTTCCGGGGGTTCGGGGGGCGCAGTCGTGGACACCTCGAAGCCTTTGCCCCCTCCCACCGCGGCAACTTCGGCAACCAACGAAGTGCGGGTCCGCGTCAACATCTGGGTCGGCTGCGCAGGCGGCCTGGTGGCCAACGGCGGGCTGGACACAGCCGAGGGCTCTATATATGACAAGTTGGGCCTCAAGGTCACCTTCAAGATTATTGACGATTGGACGGAGGGCTCGACGGCGCTCGCCACCAACAACGTCGATATGATGTTGACCACCGATGACGTCTGGGCCAAGGACTATGCCCAGTTTCAGGAAAAGGGATTTGGCTCCCACGCCTTTTACATGGTGGATTGGTCGCGGGGAGCCGACGGCCTGATCGGCCGCCAGGGAATCAACAGCCTGGAGGACCTGGCAGGCAAGACGGTGGCTTTTGCTCCCTACACTCCCTCGCATTTTCTCCTCTGGAACGGGCTGGCAAGCTCCGGCTTGGGGACCGACCAGCGCAACGAGATCTTTGCCAAGGCCGTCCATACCAAGGACGGTATCGAGCCTGCCACGCTCTTTGCACAACAGAAGGTGGATGCTGCCGTGGCCTGGGATCCCGACATGAGTGACGCCGTGGCGAAGCGTCCCGGGGCCAAGAAGATCTATGACACGCGCGTGGCCAACCGTTTGATTGCCGATATTCTGGTGGTGAGTGATCGGTTCGCTGCCGCCAATCCCCAGACGGTGATTAAGTTCGCCGATGGCTGGCTGCAAGGCGTGGCGTTCATCAACGAGCAGCCCGCGCGCGCTTATACCCTGATCGGAACCGTCAAAGACTTCAACATCCCCACCGACCTTGCCAAGACGATGCTGGGCGGCGTGAAGCTGGCCGATTACGCCGATAACGTATCTTTCTTTGGGACCCCAGGGTCAGAATCGGACTACGCCAACATTTTCAAGATGGCCCAGGAGATGTATCGCCAGGAACGGCTGATTCGGCATATCGCGGACCCCGAGACGACGGTCGATCGCCGTTACATTGCTGCCTTGAGTGGCAAATTCCCCTCCACATCCACGGAGACGCCCATCGAATATAAGGCCCCTGCCAAGGGAGCTACGCCCATCGCCACCCAACATCGCTCCATATACTTTGACACCAACTCGGCGAACATGAGCGTGGATTCGCGCGCGGTGGTGGATGAAATCTCGACCTTCATGCGGGCCTACGAGAATACCGTGGTGGACATCGAGGGTAACACCGACTCGACCGGTTCGCGGTCCCTTAACATGCAGCTCTCGAAGCAGCGCGCCGATGCCGTAAAACAATACTTGATGCAGAAGTATGGCTATCCCGCGTCCCGCCTGCGCACCGTGGGGAACGGCCCGGACCGGCCGATCGACACCAACGATACCGCCGAGGGCCGCGAGAAAAATCGCCGCACCGACATCAAGGTTTATCCCAATCCGGGGGCCTAACCGGGATTATTCATGAATTTCTTGGAGCAATTGAGGAAGGAAAAGAATTTCGCACAGAGGTCACGGAGATAAGGCACAGAGACCACGGAGAGGTTCCGAGATGTTCTCCGTGCTCTCTGTGATCAAGCGGTTCGGTAATTCCAAAGATAAAACACTCCGTGAACTCTGTGTGAAACGTTCTTAAGTCTGCACTCCGTTCATCGTTTTCATGAATAACCCGGGCTAATGAGCCCGGGCGAAACGCTGATGGCGAACCTGTTCGAAATCCGCAAGGAAGTCTCCCCGCGTACGCGGCTGGCCCTTTCTTTCCTGAGCTGGGGCCTCATCATTGCCGCCTGGTTTGCTCTGACCCACTGGGATGTCCTGCCGCCCTTCACGCTTCCCCGGCCGATGGGGGTATTGAGCGCTTTCGGCCGCCTTTGGCAGGAATACAATCTGCTCGGCAACGTCCTGCAAAGTTGGTGGCGGATTGCCCAGGCCTTCTTCTGGTGTGCTTGCATCGCGATTCCACTAGGGCTGCTGATGGCGAGCTTCCGCTGGCTCCACGATCTGATCAATCCCGTGGCGGCCCCCATGCGAGCCATGCCCATCACCGCCTTCCTGCCGGCTTTCATTGCCTTGTTCGGCATGGAAGAAACCATGAAGGTGGCCTTCCTGTGGTTCGGCATGTTTTTCTACTTGCTGGCCGTGGTGGTGGAGGAGGTTGACAAGGTTGATAACAGTCTTCTCGAAACCGCATACACGCTGGGCGCCAAACGGCGCCAGGTTCTGTGGTTGATGTTTCGGGCCTCCTTTCCCGGCATCTTTGGGTCCTTTCGGATTCTCTATGACATTGGATGGACGTACGTCATTCTGGCGGAAATGGTCAACGCCCGCCGAGGTGTGGGGTACATGGTGGAGGCGGCGCGCAAGGTCCTTGACTTTGAAAGGGTCTACGCGGGCATCATCGCCATCGGCTTTGCCGCCTTCCTCTTCCGCTTGCTGTTGACGTTCTTAGAGCACCACCTGTTTCCATGGCACCAGGTTGCGCGGATGGCGAGCGCGCCCGCGGCGGCGGTGGGAGCTAGTGTCCACGTGAAAGCCAAGGTCCATGCCAAATAAGATCAAAGTCAGCCTTCAGAACGTTAACCGCTCCTTTTCCAGCCCGAGTGGCGAGAGAATCGAGGCCGTCCATGACGTGAGCCTCGAAGTGGAAGATGCCTTTTCACCGGAAGGCCGGGACATTGGCGAGTTCCGGGTCTTGCTGGGCCCCTCGGGATGTGGAAAGTCGACCCTCTTGAGAATGATCGCTGGTCTCGACCGTCCCGACAGCGGCCAGATTTTGGTGAATGGGAAGCCGATAGAAGGGCCGGGGCGGGACCGGGGCATGGTCTTCCAGAAATACACGTCCTTCCCCTGGCTGACCGTAGGGGAAAACATCGCCTATGGCATGAAGATCCATGGCGTTCCGGCCCAGGAGCGGGCCAAGACCGTCGCTCGCCTGGTAGAGGCCGTCGGCCTCTCCGGGTTCGAAAAGGTGTATCCGGACACTCTCTCCGGCGGGATGCAGCAACGCGTTGCTATTGCCCGCACCCTGGCGGTCAGGCCGGAGGTGATCTTGATGGACGAGCCCTTCGGCGCGCTGGACGCCCAGACCCGCACCGACATGCAACTCTTGCTGCTGCGCGTCTGGGACGAGACCGCCTGTACGGTGTTATTTGTCACCCACGACGTGGAGGAGGCGGTATACCTCGCCGACCGCATCTTTATTCTCAGTGCCCGACCGGGTACTATAGTGGAGGATGTCCCGGTCCCGTTCGGTCGCCCGCGCGATCCGGCCGTCAAGCAGAAGCAGGAATTCCATGAGCTCCAGGACTACGTTCTGGCCTGCTTGCGGCGAGCTCCCGGGCGCGGCCAGGTGCGAGTGGGTGTCTGATGGCTGAGGATAATGCTCCCCTGCAAGGTGGCCCCGAGAAACCAACCTCCTTGTTGCGAAGCGCGGTAAAGCGCGGCGCCGAAGAGCTCGGTCTCGACCAGGTCAACTTCGTCAAAGAAGCGCTCAAGTGGCAATACAACTGGATCGGCCTGGCAGGGGCCGCTCTTTTCGCTTTGGTGTCGGGCACCGGCTTGCCCCTGGTATTAGCGGCGGGGCTGGAACTGATCTACTTGAGCCTGGTCCCCCAAAGCAGCGCTTTTCGGCGGTTGGTGCGCTCTTGGAAATACGCCGAGGAAAAGCGCCGGCACGAAATGAAGCTTAGCGCCATGTTCAATGAACTGCCCCCGGACATGCGCAAGAGCTACGCCAACCTTAACTCGATGTGCGCGGCCATCCGTGCCAATTACAGCCGCCTGTCGTCTACTTCCCAGATGTTTCTGGAGGAGATGCAGCAGAGGCTCGACGGCCTTCTCCAGGCCTACCTGCGTTTGCTCTTCGCGGGCTTCCAGCATGTCGAGTACTTACGGACCACCGACCCCAATCTGATCAAACGCGACCTGGCGAAATTGCAGCATTCCCTAGCGTCGGATCCTCCCAAGGTGCAGGAGATCAATCGCCGACGCATTGAGATCCTAACCAAACGGCTGGAGAAATACGGCAAGGTGGGCGAGAACCAGAAAGTGGTGGAGGCGCAGTGCGCGGCGCTTGAAGATGTTCTGGAACTCATCCGCGACCAGTCGGTCACCATGCGCGATCCGCAACAAGTCAGCGACCAACTGGATAACCTGGTGCACGACGTGGAGCAGACCGAAGAAACCGTGCGGGAAGTCGAGGCCGTCTTCGAGATGGCCACGCCGGAGATGGGGGAAACGCTCGGGCCCTTGCCCACCGATTCGTCCGACCCCGGCATGTCCTCCGCCACGCGCCCGCGCCTGAGGAACTGAAGCATGGCCATGGCTCCGTCCGGCAATCCGCAATGGGAATCGCTGCCCGCCTGGGCGCGGCAGCTTTCAGAAAAGTATTATTCGCGTACTATCGCCCTGTTCGTTCTCTACGGCAACGTTCGCGACGTGGTACCGTTCAGGCGTGGCGGCGCCACGGAGTTTCTTCCCCTCTCGCGCTTTTTGAATGAAGCCCTGTTCGGGCAACGTGACTTGGTCATGGCCTACGACCGGGGCGGTGGGCTGACGTTTGCCAATCCCGCGATGCAAGCCGATTTCAGCCGTGCCTTGACAGGCTACGACGGCTTTCACGGCACCAACTACGCCGCCGTGCTCCCGCGCAATCCCGATGGGGTGCTGAACCTGCTGGATAACTACTTGCGCCTGCGCATCGCCGACGGCAAGAGGATCGCACTCGCCATCGATTTTGCCGAGACCATCGCCCCCTCTGGGGATGTTTCCAGCATGTCAGCCGAGGATCGTAATTCGCTGGTGATCCTGAAGCGCTGGGCCAACAACCCGGCTTTTCTGCGCGCCGACGTAACCATCTGTTTGATTGCCGAAAACCAGATTGAACTCAATCCCGGGATTGTGCAGCATCCGGGTGTGGCCGCCATCGCCATCCCCATGCCCGACGAAGATGAGCGGCTGGAGTTTGTCCAGCAACAGTTGGCGAATACCCCCTTGCCAGAGGGTTCCGACGTTACGCCGCCGACTCTGGCGAAGCTGGGCGCGGGGCTGAAGCGTGTGCAACTACAGACCCTGACATCCCAGGCCGTCCAGAACCGCCAGGCTTTAACCCAGAAGTTCCTGGCGCGCCGAAAAAAGGAATTGATCGAGGCGGAATCCGGGGGCCTGCTGGAATTCGTGGAGAGCCGATTCGACTTATCCATGGTAGCGGGGAGCAACCAGGCTAAAAAGAAACTCCAGGACGCTGCTGCCGCCATTCATGCGGGCAAGACAGAAGTGTTGCCCATGGGGTACGTCATCTGCGGGCCGGTGGGCACGGGCAAGACATTCCTCACGACCTGCTTTGCTGGCGAAGTGGGCATTCCGGCAGTGATCCTCAAGAACTTCCGCAGCATGTGGCAAGGCGTCACGGAAGGCAATCTCGAGCGCGTGCTGAATCTCCTGAAAGTGATGAGCCCCATCGCAGTCATCGTGGATGAAGCCGATGCCCAGCTCGGCAATCGTGCCAGTTCGGGCGACAGCGGGGTTTCCAACCGGGTCTTTGCTCAGATCGCCCAATTTATGGGGAACACGGACCTGCGCGGGAAGGTGATCTGGTTTCTGCTAACCTGCCGGCCTGACTTGCTCCCCGTGGACCTGAAGCGCCAAGGCCGCGCCGAGGAACACATCGCCCTCTTCTATCCCGAGACCGAAGAAGATCGGTTGGCGATGCTGCGCGCCATGCAGAGGAAAACCGGAACACAGTTGAGTTCGCCCGAGGCCGACAAGCTTTTCCTGGAGCACGGGGCCCAGCTTTCGGGTGCCGACATCGAAGCCGTGTTGATTCGTGCGCGTATGAAGAGCGCCCTCGAGAATGAGGCGTCGGTGGATGTGGACGACCTCAAATCGGCCCTCGAAGACTTCATCCCACCCTCCTACCCTACGGAGATAGAGCTGCAAAACCTGGTGGCGGTCTTGGAATGCACGAGTAAGAAGCTCCTCCCCCAAAAATACCGCGACATGGACCGAAGCGAAGTAATCCGTCGCGCCAGAGAACTCACCGCACTCATCCGGGAATAGCTCGGGAAATCGCTGGCTGGTTCTTCCCGTTTTGGCGCCACGGGCACAGTCGTCGCCCAATCTGCAGGTCAATCACTGATGTTGATTCTATTGATGCCGCAAGCGTTGGGTCGGTGAGAACGCAAACGAGACCTATCCGAGGCTTATAAACCGCCATTTTTGTCGTGAAGGCCGCAGCCATGGACGCGGCAACCAGGACTCGTCACCTATCGCTCCACGATGCGTTGGACCGCGTGCGGAGCGAATCTCTATGCCGAGGTTACTCTCCGGGGTGCTCACAACAGCTAGCAGGCGGAACAGAAGAATCTTTTGTCCGTCTCACTGCAAGTTGCGGTCGCGCAGACAGTTCCGGCGGTGGCAGGGATTCGGCCTGAAAGTCGCGTACCTGGAAAATGGTCGCCGGCCAAGATAGACCCACATGATGTAGGATAGACTGAAGTCGCTCAGCTTGTGGATCGTCGCGCACTCTTCTACAACCCCGTGCTGGAAGGGCACGCCGTCACTCTTAGAGCGTTGGGACTTTCCAGATCCGCTAGTGGGCGAGCTGATCTGTCTGCAATATCGAAGCCCGACGAGCAAGCGAGTCCCCATGAAGAGATGCTTCAGACTTGGAAGTCCTTGCGGGAGGAGTTATTGCAGGACTGCACTTGGAGATCACAGGGCATACAGGAACATGGCGTGGAAGTCACGCCAAATGCGTTTGTTGTGAAGATGCTTCGTCACTTTTTTTATTTTTTTCACTACATTTTTTATTATTTTTCACCTTGAAGGAGCGCCGGGAGGAGAATAACAGATTTGACCGGGGCATTTGGATGTGGGGGGAGGCCCTCGCCCATAAGACCGGGATTCTGAAGCCCTGGAACCGCGGCGGCTTGCCCTCCAATGTTGGCCCCTGCTAGATTCGCGAACTGGATTCTATTCCAACCTGAATCCGGCGTGAAAGGTGTGCTCAGAGCGGGCTGAGTTTGGCCACCCGAGCGAGAATGTCGTCGGACAGCGGCTAGATCAGGGGCGAGCCCTTCAACTGTAGGGTGGGGCGATTGTGCGGACGGGTCAGTTCACCGGGGAGCAGGAAAAGTTTGAAGCGCAGCTTCTGGCAGGTACAGGGCATGGGCCTGGAAGGAGGCCGTGGGGATCTTTCGCAGCGCGAAATCTTCCCGCAGTTCGGGGAGGCGCGTCTCCCTCGCGGCACGGCCGTCATAGAAATGCCACACCCCCGCCGACGTCAATCTGCGGTTGGTGCCCCACACGCGGTAGAGGTAACGTCCCCTGGCAAACAGGGTCGGTTGCGAGTCGTCTTCCTCGATCAAACGCCGCGCCCCCACGATGCGGCGGGCCTGCGGCCCACCGTGAGCGCGAAAGTCTCCGTGGGCACGAGGGGATAGATCAAAGCCCGCAACATCTGCGAAACACGGTAGTCGCGGTTGCGCCGGGGATAACCAATCTGCTGGGCGAGGAAATCTCGCAGTTGCCGCACTCGCAGGAATTCGTGGAAGAAGTACGCTCCACCGAAGGGGGTCCAACCACGATGCTCACAGGCGATTCGAACATTTCGCGGTGATCGACGCACTCTCCGCCTTACCTAACCAAAAGTGAGGTAACGCTGAGAATACCATAATTGCGACTGCATCCCTGTCAGATGGCCTCCCCAATGCACCTTACGGGCTGCAAATGCGCCGGATTTAAGTATAAAAGCAGTGACAGGTGACGAGTGCCCAGTGACAAGAAACAGGCAAAGTCCTCTGGCTGGCCACGCTAAAAGGCGACCGCCTGCGCCAGCCCGCCCTTTTATGAATTATGAATGCTAAATTATGAAATATGAAACAACTGCACCGACCGTGGCCTGACCCTTCATAATTCAGAATTCAGAATTCATCCCCCCCTGATTCGCAAATTCCTTCATGCGCGGAAATAAAGTGCCGATTAAATACGTGCGGCGGGCGTGTGGAAAGGTCACCTCGACGAGGCAGTTCGCATAACCTCGCGCCAGGTGAAGTGCGCGTGAAATGGGAGGGTGATTTCGCTACTCTCAATTGGCCCTTTTTGAGCGTCTGATTTGGCCCCACCTGGAAGGTCGAGCCGAGTACTCTGTCATGGGCTGAGCCCAGGATGGAGGCGACGGTGGATTGGAGAGCCAAGGTGGAGCTGATGAGGCGAGAGTACGAGCACGGGGAGGGAATGATTCGAGGAGTCGCGCGCCGGTTGGGCGTGCATCGGCGGATGGTGCGGGAAGCTTTGCAGAGTGCGCTGCCGGCGAAGCGGAAGCGCCCGGCACGGGCCGGTCCCCGGCTGGGGCCGGTCAAGGATTTCATCGATGCGATCCTGGCGTCCGACCGCAAGGCCCCGCGCCAGCAGCGGCACACGGCCCATCGGATTCCTCAGCGTCTGAAGGCGGAGTTGCCCGCCTGCGCCGTTGCGGAGTCCACGGTGCGGCGCTAGGTGGGAAGGCGAAAGCGCGCGAGGGGGTGGGCGGCAGGGGAGACCTTCGTGGCACAGCGCGGCGGAGCCGCAACCAAACGACCACACCGTTCTTATTCTCCTAATACCTCAAATAGTACGAAGATCTTGCTAAAAAAACAAGATTTTACGGTATTGCAATGCAGTCGCTCATGTCGCTTGGCGACACCCCGAAGCACGAAAATAGGCGCTCCGGCCCGAGAAATACACTTGCTGAAAATAAAGCCCTTAGCGCCTATTTTCGGAGCAGAGCTACGACTGGGGCGGGGAAGCGCAGGCCGACGGGTATGAAGCCGAAGCGGAGTGGGAAGGCGAACGGTGCGCCCTGCAAGTCTTCAGCCTGCGGAGCATGGCCAGTGGGGCGGCGTTTCATCGGGCTTACCGGCGAGCCACGCAGCACGCTTTTCTGCTTGCCGCCACGTGATCTTCTTCGCCATCGCTCGCAAAATCACCTCTTGAATTTTCATCGCCCGCTCCCAGAGGCGCACGAATGGGCGTGGAGGTATTTCGGCGGGGTGTTTGGGCAGATCCGGTACGACAACCTGAAGAGTGCGGTGAAGAAGATTCTGCAGGGATATCAACGGGAAGAGACGTCGCGGTTCATCGCCTTCCGATCGCATTGGGGATTTGCCGCCGAGTTCTGCAACCCGGGGCGCGGGAATGAGAAAGGGGGCGTGGAAGGAGAGGTCGGATACTTTCGGCGGAATCACTGGACACCCGTGCCTCAAGCCCGAAGCTTGGAAGAGTTGAATCAGCTTTTGGAAGCGGCCTGCCGCCAGGACGAAGGGCGCCACATCCAGGGACGCGAACCGTGTGTGGGAGCGGCCCTGGCCGTGGAGAGAGCGCATCTGTTACCGCTGCCGGGGGAAGGGTTCGAGTTGGCGGAGACGAGCTTTCCGGTGGTGGACGCGAAAGGCTGCGTGAAGGTGCGGACGAACGGGTACTCGGTCCCGGTCAAGGCCGGGAGCACCGTGCAGGTCAAAGTGCAGCCTGCGGCCATCGAAGTCTGGCAGGAGGGCGCCTGCGTCGCACGCCACGAGCGTGGCTACGCGCGTGGGCAGCAGATTCTGAATCTGGAACATTACCTGGAGGTGCTGGAGCGGAAGCCGGGAGCTTTGGCGGGATCGACGCCGCTGGCGCAATGGCGGGAACAGGGACGTTGGCCGGCCAGCTTTGACCGGCTCGGGCAGGAGTTGATGCGGCGACAGGGGAAGGCCGAGGGGACGCGGCAGATGATCCGGTTGCTGCAATTAGGAAAGGCGCAGGGCTACGAGAAACTGCAGACGGCGGCGGAGTCCGCCCTGGCTTGGGGTTGCGGGGATGAAGCGGCCGTGCGTTACCTGCTCCTGACCGAACCGGCGGGTCGCCCCCCGCAGGAAGTCCTCGAGGTGGGGTGGCTAGATCGCTATGCGAGGCCGCAGCCGAAGGTGAACGAGTACGACCGACTGCTGGCGGCGGAGGGGCCGCGATGAGCAACCCACAAGCCGCCCTGCCGCCGGTGGCACAGCTTCAGCGATTGGATGATCGGGAGATCGGGCCATGGGCTGATTTTCGATTTCAGATCTGCGATTTTCGAATTCAGCAAATTCATTCATCTTGTCACCTGACACTGCCGATAGCCGATACGGGGGAGTGTGTCACGCGGGGGGTTTGTCCGTCGGTCCTGCCCGTTTTTGCGCCTTCCGACATTGCCCTCCTCGCTGTCATCCTGAGCCCTTGGGCCATCGGCTCATCGGGTCATCGGGCCATCGGCTCATCCGGCCATCGGGTCATCGGGTGATTGAATGATCGGGTGATTGAATGATCGGGTGATTTGGTGATTTGCGATTTTCGAACACGGCCCTGCCCGCCTTTCCGCCGTTGGACTTTGCCTGTTTCTTGTCACTCGCCACTCGTCCCTGCTCTTTTGCTTTGCGATTTTCGAAACCCGCAAGCCGATTCATCTTCTCCCCTGAAACTGCCGATAACCGCTTCGGGGTAGTGTGTCACGCCGGGTGTTTGTCGATGGACCCTGCCCTTCCGCTCTTGGATTTTGCCTTTTTCGAGTCACTGGTCACCCTTAGCATGTCACTGCCCTTCGTTGGCGGTCAGCGCTGCCCGCCTTCCCGCCTTGGCCCCGAACCCCGAGTCCCGAGTTCAGTCCCTGACACCTGACACCCGGCACCTGTCACCTCTTTTGAGTCCTTTGCTTTCAGTGACTCATCGCGAAAATGAGATAACTTCTTTATTTTCATCAACTCCTGAGGAGCACTTTTTTTGCCCCTTTGTTTTCAATAAACTCTGGGGAGCAATCTTCATTTTTAACATCTTTATGGATCAGCGCTCCGTTTCGGACCTCGATCAGCGTGATGATGAGCCGCCACCATTGACGCGGCCTGGAATCTTCCATCCTCGGCATGAGCCCCGGGGGTTCGCCCCTCGGATCCTGACGCCGGATTTCTGCCCTGGGGACTTCGCAAGTTGGACGAGCGGTGATGAGCAAAGGAGGGAGACTTGCGCGCGGACATAACAGCACCCCACAGAAACACCCCTATAGTGTATCACCCTACGCTACGGTCGTCAAGAGAAATCTACAAGAGCAAGAGGCTACAAAATGTCGCTGGAGGAAAAGTCGAGAGTTGAAAGTTCAAAGTCCCAAGCGAGGCTTTCTTTTCCCTCTTCCGCCGGGAAGCGTGTTCCATGCTGACTGCTGACAGCCGACAGCTTACAGCTTGCAGTGGCAATGCAAAATCGACGCAGGGATTGGTTCTTTCGCCCCTCTGGGGCTCGGGGGAATTTACTCGAACTCTTTACCCACAGCTCACGAAGCTGTGAAGAAATCGGCGTCGCGATTTGTAGCGGCGGTCTCCGACCGCCGTCGTCGATCAGAGATCGACGCTACAGTCCGGCCGTCAGAGACCGCCGAAGTTGATGATTCTCAGTGTTCCCCGAAGGGGAACAATATCATTAGCCGTAGGCCTCATTTGGTCCGGCAGCGCGGGATGAAACCTACGGATAGGAAGCCCGCAAAATTCGGCTCCGGCCCTGAAGGGGCCGAACGATAAGGCGTAGGGGCGGTTCGCGAACCGCCCCTACGTTTCGTTTTCGAGATTCGTAGGTTTCATCCCGCGTGGCCGGACCAAATGAGGCCTACGGCTAATGATTCTCCTCCCCTGTGGGGAGGGCCGAGATGGCGCCGGGCCACGTCAGGCCACGCTATCAATTTCGATGAGGATCGCGTCTTGCTTGGGTCAAAATGAGCCACTACCCACAAGGCGCGCTTTTTGACATCAGGTTAAGACAGCCCTTCCAGCCACTTCAGGATATCTCGCGCCTTTTGCAGTTCCGCCTGGGCCTCGGTCGTTTCCAGCACGGCTATGGCCTCGCGGACAAACTCGAGAGCGGCAGGGATGTCCTCCTGTCTCTCTTTAAGCAGCGCGAGATTGTTGAG
>JBEKAD010000234.1:0-7746 GCA_050018435.1 Terriglobia bacterium | reverse complement strand
CACCAATGAAGATAGGGCTTTAACTGCGGTCGTGTTCTCCCACAGCATATCCCTGACCCTCACTCATGCCAAGTCACAGACTATTCAATCCGGCCCCCGGCCGGTGGCTGGGCTGCCTACTGCCTACTGCTTACTGCCTGCTGCCTTAGCGCGCCCGCCCGCGTTTGTGTTTTGCAGTAGGACTTTCAGGCGTCAGGGAATAGAATAAAACGATGAAGCTGGTCTTCACCAAGTTCCGAACTTTCCGCGAGGCGGAGGCAGCCACGCGCGACTATTACCACCGGCTTTCGCCGGCGGAACGGTTGGAAATCTTGTTCCAGCTTCGGGCTATGGCGCACAAGGAGAGCGATGCCACTTCCGGAAGACTGGCGCGCGTTTATCGAATCGCTCAACTCCAACGGGGTTGAGTATGTAGTGGTAGGCGCGGTGGCGCTGGCCCACCACGGATTCCCGCGCTACACGGGTGACCTTGACGTCCTGGTCCGCAACTCCACCGATAACGCTCAGCGGTTGGAATCGGCTTTGGCGGAATTTGGATTCGCCGCTCTCGGTCTAAGAGCCACGGATTTTGTGGATTCCTACCGCGTGATTCAGCTCGGTGTTCCGCCGGGCCGGATCGACCTACTCACCTCCCTCACCGGGGTGACCTTTGACGAGGCGTGGGCTAGTCGAGTCGAGGCCGTTCTAGGAGAAACCTGGGTAAACTTTATCGGCCGTGAAGCGCTGATTCTAAACAAGAGGATGACCGGGCGGGCAAGAGACAAAGCCGACCTCGAAGCCCTGGGCGTGAGCGAAGAGCTGTAGCGACCGCTGAAGGTCTGCGGTTCGCCCCCTATTGACAACAAAAATTCTTTCTTGTCCAAGGTGCCTGATGTCCGGTGCCGGGTTCCAGGTGTCAGGGGCGGAACACGGGATTCTGGGGCTAGCTGAGAAGATGAATCAATTTGCTGCGTCAGAAGGTGTCCCCCTCACGTGTAGTGTTCCACGATGAAGGCGCGCAGGCCCTCGTAGGCGCGCGTGAGTGTGGCCTCATCCGGAAGGAAGACGATGCGGACGTGTTTGGTTCCCGGGGCTTGACCGAAGCCCGTGCCGTGCACCATGAGCACGTGCTTTTCCACCAGCAACCGCTTCACAAATTGCTCGTCGCTGTCGGGAATGTCGATTTTTGGAAAGGCGTAAAATGCCCCGCGCGGCGCGACGCAGCTCATGTGGGGCGTGGTGCGGCAGGCGCGAACGGTCAGGTCGCGCCGGGCGCGCAGCTTGCCGCGAACCTCGGCCAGGTGATCCTGCGGGCCTTCGAGCGCCGGGCGCACGGCATACTGGTGCGGATGGTTCGAGCACAGCCGCGCGCGCAGCAATTGGTGAATGCCTTCGAGGTAAGGCTTGACGGCCGCCGCCTCGCCGCTGACCACTCCCCAGCCTACTCGCCAACCGGGAACCAGGTAGGTTTTGGAGAGTCCATTGAAGCTCACCACGGGGACGTCCGGCGCCAAGGTAGCCAGTGAAGTGTGCGGTCCATCGTCCAGAATCAGCTTGTCGTAGATTTCGTCAGCGAAGATCACCAGGTTGTTCTGCCGGGCGAGTTCAGCGATCTGCTCCAAGGTCTGGCGCGAGTAAACCGCACCCGTGGGGTTATTGGGATTACTCACCACGATGGCGCGCGTGCCGGAATTAATCCTGTGGGCGATGTCTTCCAGGTCGGGCTCCCATTCATTCTGCTCGTCGAGCAGGTAGGAATTGGGCTGCGCGCCGAGCTTGGCGAGAACCGCCGAGTACAGCGGGTACTCAGGGCTGGGCGTCAGAACGTTTTCCCCCGCGTTCACCAGGGCCGTCAGACAAATGTCCAAGGCTTCGCTCACCCCGGCCGTCAGGAAAACACTTTGGATGTTGCGAATCCCCTTGCGCTCAGCTTCAGCGCGGATTGCCTGCACGGCTTCGGGAATGCCCAGCGAGGGGGCGTAGCCATTCCTGCCGTCGCGCATGGCTTTTTCCACGGCCGCAATCAGATGGGGAGGCGTGCGGAAGTCGAAGTTGAGGGGATCGCCGATGTTCAGGGGAAGGATGGTCTTGCCTTCCCGCGCCAGTTGCTCTGCCAGTACGGCCATGTCGCGAATGGCGTAGCGCACGCGCTCCAGCCGCGCGGCGGCGTGTATCACATAGAGATGATCCAGCGACTGGCTCATGGCTATTACCTGTTTGTAACAGAAAGCCCTCGGGCGTCAAACACCGCGCCCCGCGGGGCAGGCGCGCCCTCATTCGTCATCATAACTCATCGCGCTGGGAAACCTCACTGCTGTTTCTTCTTTTTCAACAACCCTGAAATGCCGCGCACCACGTCGACAGATTCCTGTACATTAGCTGGCACCGCTCCGCTTTGTCCCGCCGCGCCGCCTTTCAGGGAGAACTTGGGTTTTGCGAAAGTTCCCCCCACGGTGAAAGGAAATATCATTTTGCCGTTGGCAAATTTGGCGCCGGCCAGGCCTGTCAAAACATTGGCTAGTGGATTATTGCCGCTGGCGGCGAGACTGGCGTCGCCCTGGTAGTCCAGGGTCCCGTCGCCGGCCATGGTCATGCTGCCGGAGCCATCCACATCAACGCCATTACCAACAAGGGTAATCTTGTTGCTCGAAAGTCTGGCGTTGGCAATCCGGAAATCCGCGGACAGGGAAGAAAACGACGAGGGGTCGCCATTGGCGGGGCCGACGTTGGCCATTCTCGCCAAGGTTCGCAGATTACTGCCGAGTTGCAAACTGGGCATTCGGCCATTGCGAATGCTCGCCTGGCCGGAGCCGGTAACGCCAACCAAGGGATCGGAGGAGTGCGTGACCAAACCGTTCATCTTGGCGGTGCCATCCAGAGTTCCGGTCATCATGCCTTTGGCTTGGGGAAACGCGGCCAGAAATTCCGCGACATTGACGCCTTTGATCAGCGCGTCCGCGCGGTAAGCCAGATTCGCACCTCCGAAATTCAGGGAAAGATTTCCCGTGGCGCTGCCGCCGTAGCACTTCAAATCCAGATCATCAAAGAAGGCTTGTTTGGGAAAGAGGCGGAACTTTGATTTCAACTTGGTGACGGCGATTGGGCCAAACTGCGACGCATCCACCTTGATGTTTCCTTCCGCCACCGCCGGCCCTTCGGTATCTGCGGCGTATACAACTGTGTTGAGCCAACCCGCCAGGGCAGCGAGTTCGCCCGGCGCCGATGCGGGCTCTCTTAGCGACGCGGTGGTAAGGGCGTGCAAGTTCACCTGGCGCAAGTCGATCGAGGCCCCATGAACCTCCATGAGCGAAGGGCCCGGCACTCCCGACGCCAGCAGGCTTGCCGCCGCAAACTCCCCTCGCACGACGGTCAGCTTGGAGATGACACCCAGCGTGAACGATGCACTGCTGTCTCCCGGCGGATTGGGCGGCGGGGGGGCTTTGGAGGGTGGGTTTTCAAAGTTCCACTTGCCGTGAGTGTCCTCCAACATGTCGAGCGTCAGATCGTCCATCTCCAGGGAAGTTATTTCCACCTTGCGATGCAGCAGGGCAAAAGGATTAACCACCGCGTAAATCTTCTTTGCCTTCACAAAATCGCCCGTGGGGAAGCCCTTGGGATTGCCCAAAGAGAAATCATCCACGCGAATGGCGACTTGCGGAAGGATGGTCAGAGCCAGGCGCTCGATTTGGGCGGGTTTCCCGGTCGCCCGCTGAATTTGCGCGGCCACCTGTGGCCGGTAGCGATCGACATTGAAAATCATGGGAATGATGATGGCCAGCGCCACAACGATGAGGACCAGCACGATTACCAGAACGAGCGCAACCTTCTTTCCTTTGGACATGGAGTGTTCTCCTGTGGAATCTTGCAGACGAGTTCAGATGCCTACCCACCGCCCCTACGCGAAGGGCCTGCCTCGAAATCAGCTACCCAAATATTACACTGTTTTTTCCTCCGGCGCTCGTTCACGGCGCGGGGGGGACTGACTCATTTTGATGTAGCGCCGCCCTTCAGGGCGGCACCTGCCGGGCTAAAGCCCGGCGCTACAAAACCAAAATGCGTCACTACCGGGCGGGGCGGGTCTTTGCGGGAAGGGGAACGCGGGTGAACTTGGCGGTGTAATAGTCGAAGAACGCTTTGCCCGGCGGAGCCGCCTGCACGGTCTCGGTGAATTCGTCGGGCCCGCTTCGCACCCACATCATTCGAAAAAGCCATCCCGGCGGAGGGGAGTCGCCGCCTTCGGGATTCAGGTGAACCTCGGCCCCGTCCGCCGTCAATCGATAACGCGTGATGAATCCGGTGCTGGAGAAGACCCGTAAAATGAATCCGGTCCGGTCGGGGCTGGCGCTCAGGATTCCCATCCACGATTCCTTGGCCGCCGGCACGGTTCGTGTGGCCGCAAGCGAGACCTCGCCGCGAAAAACCAGGAAATGTTTTTCCAGGTCGGGGCTGACGGAGAGTTGCACATCGCCGGGGGGGCTGTTGGGGATGGTTTTGCCGGTCCATCGGCCCTGCAACCAATCAAGCGCCGAAAAATCCGGCAGCGTGGGGATGGGGATTTGATATTGGACCGGGGGCTTGTTCTTGGCGGCCGAAGCGGCGCCGGCAAACGCACAAATCAACGCCAGAATCAATGCGCGCACCAGTGCGCCCCCACAAACTTTCACACGATGCGGCGAAGGTGCAGGCGGGCGGATGTTGAATTCCTCCTGATGGTTCCTCGTTTCCGGTTCAGGTCATCGCGGCAGGGGGCGCCGGCTCAGGGTGAAGGATGATAACTGTCGCGAATCGTCACCAAGGGGCTGCGCACCCAAGGCACATTCAAGTGTCCGGTCGCCTCAGGTTGCCTGCCCCGGCGGGACGAGACCTTTTTCTTTCAGCATTTGGAGGAGCAGATTCAGCATGTCAGTAGTGGTGATAATGCCTTTTAGTTCGCCGTCTTCGACCACTGGCAGGCACCCGATGCGGCGGTCGTAGAGCAGTTGGGCGGCTTCGTAGACGGTTTTGCCGGGCTCGATGGTGGTCGGGTCACGGGTCATGATCTTGGAAAGCGGCGTGCTCTCCATCAGCCGGTTGTACTCGTCAGAAGAAATCCCTGAGAGGATCGACGGAGTGTAATGTTTCAAGTCCCTTTCCGTAACAACACCCACCAGTTGCTTGCCGTTCATAATCGGAATATGACGGAAGTTGGAGCGGGCAAAGGCAAAGATGAGCGTCGCGTCCAACAGCGCGTCGTCCTCGCGCAGGGTGGTGAGATCGGTGGTCATGATGTCGCGCACCAGCATAGGGATATCCTTTGGCACGGGGAGCAGCCGGTCCCCCCGTTCAGCTCCGGTGGAAAGAGGTCTGTTCCCCCTCGGACCACTTGTCCTCAGGGACTTTGATCTCCCAAAACCCCGGCGGCTCCAAGATTTCAAAGCCGATTTCGAAGGCGAGGTCCCTTGCCCCCGCGGCCGTCCACACGACCCGGCCGCGCGTGAATTGTTGCTCGTTCCGCATGCGAATATCCATCGCCGTGCCGATGGGAAATCGCTGGCGGCTGCGGATCATCCCGCCATGCGGGCTGATGACCAGCGTTTCCACGGGTTCCCATTCGGCGCTCGCGGGCGCCTTAGCCGGGCTGACATAGACCGGCGCCCGCATGACAATTCGCAGGCTGCGTCGCCGGACGGTCCGCTCTGTGGAAACCCCTTCCATCAGCGCCACCACAAAGAATCTTCGCTTGGGATCTTCGCCGATTTTCTCCAGCCATCATAGCACATGGTTCCGCACTTGCAAGCCTGGACCGGTGGTCAGGATTCCGTCAAAGTCGCGGGTGTCACATACTTCTGGGGCCATGAATGCATTACTTGCGAAGAGACCCCTCACCCACCGCCTTTGGGCGTCGTGCATTTGTTGCATCGCGGCCTTGTTTCTCTGTCCAGGATGGAATAAGCTGCAAATATGAACGAGATTGTCTTCGAAGTGAATCAGGAATCCGATGGCGGCTTCGTCGCCGAATGCCTTACGGAAGGCATTTTCACGCAAGCCGGCAATTGGGAAGAGTTGCGCCGGAATGTGAAGGAAGCCGTAACGGCCTATTACTTTGACCATCCGCAACCGCCTGCGGCGATCCGCCTCCACTTGGTCCGGGACGAAGTTCTCACCAACTCATGAAAATCCCACGCGACTTGAGCGGGCACGAACTTGTCCAAGCTCTTTGCCGCAATTGGGGTTATCGCATCATCCATCAAGAAGGCAGCCACGTCGTGCTGGAAACCGAAGAACCCTCTCACCAGCGTCTGGCCGTTCCTGCCCACGAAAACCTTCGCATTGGAACGCTGAACGCCATTCTCCGTGCCGTGGCAAAGCACAAAGGGGTCGAACGCCAGGCGATCGTTGAGACTCTTTGACGCCCGTCACCAGAGAGTTACAGAGGCGAGAGTCGCAAGAGGGACTCGGCGGCTCGCGGACTCGAAGCTTTGCCCATCAATAACGGACCGAGGTTAATCCGGCAGCACTCTCTTCAGCGCTTCCAGTTCCGGTTCGCCGGGGCCGAGGGGCAACTTCACTTTGCCGCGGTGGACGACTGAGCGGCAGATGGCCATCATGATTTCGAGGTCCTTGTACGCGCTTTCGCCGTTGCAGGGGTGAATCTTTTTCTCGTCGTCGAGCCAGTCGGCCATTTCCTGAACGTACGGCCCCATGTCGTGCTCGTAGTCCATGCTGCCGGGGCCGGACATGACGCCGTTGCGCGTGACGGCGCGCCAGCCGCCGCCTGTGAGCACCTCGGCAAAACCTTCGGTGCCTTGGGCGCCGATGCGGCACTTGCGCCACCAATACTTCACTTCCGGCACGTCCGGAGCGCCATCGCCTGATTCCACGATGCCGCGCACGCCGTTCGCAAACTGAATCAGCCCGGCGATGTAGTCAGGTGAAGGGTGATTATCGGCGAATTTCGATTTCCCATGCGCCTGCCCGACCACCCATTCGGCCTCGGCGTAGTCGTTGTACCAGCGCGTGTAGTCGATGAGGTGCGTGAGCATGTGCATCATCCAGCCGGTAGCAGTGCCGTAAACGGCGTGCACGCGGCCGATGTCGCCACTCGCGATGATCTCCTTCACCTTCATGTAGTGTTGGCCGTAGCGGTGCTGGTGGCTGACCACCGTCTTCACGCCCGCCGCGCGCGTGAGCTTCATCATCTCCAGCGCCTCGTTCGTCGAAAGCGCCGTGGGTTTTTCATAGGCAATGAGCTTCGCGCCCGCCTCCACGCCCGCGCGAATCATGGGCAGGCGCAGGTCGGGCTGCGTTCAGAAGCAGAAAATATCCGGGCGGATTTTCTTGACCAGCGCGTCGGCGTCAGCACTGGTTTCGCTAACGCCGAATTTCTTGGCCGCAGCCTCCAGACGCCCGGCGTCGATATCGCACAGACCTACCAGCTTGAAGCGGCCGTTCTTCTGGAAAGCGTCGGCATGGTGCGTGCCCCGCTTGCCCATCCCAGCGACGACGACGGTGTACTTTTCAATTGAGCTCATGGAGGAACTCCTCGGGGCCGTGTTATTGGCCTGGGGAAATAGTGAATAGTAAATAGTGAATGGTGAAACCACACCCCACTTCACTATTCACCATTTACTATTCACTACCGATTCCTGTCCCACGCGACCGTGGCGTCAATGACGGCCTGCACTTCCTCGCCGGTCAACTCCGGGAACATGGGCAGTGAGAGCACCCGCGCCGCTGAGGCTTCCGCATGCTTCAGCGAGCCCACGATGCGCGCCTCCCTGCCCCAGG
>JBEKAD010000233.1:0-7778 GCA_050018435.1 Terriglobia bacterium | reverse complement strand
TGCGGATTTCGTGGTAGGAAAGGCGGCGAACGCGGAGTTTAATCGGAGTGCTCCCTTCGTATCAATTCCGCGAGTTGATCGAGGTTCTCGGGCGTAACCTTTCTCCCCCGGAGGGTGCGGAACAACACCGGCAGTCGCCCCATGAGCTTCTCGTCGGCTTGGAGGTCAGCGGGGAGCTGCCCACGAGATGCGGCAGCTCGGTCAAAAAATTCGAGCCACTCTTCGCCCCCCTCCTTCAGGGCAAGTGCCTTGGCGTACTCCCGCAGCTTCTGCGGCGACTCGGGAGGAGGAAAAACTCCTCGCTCCAGCCGGCTGATGTTCCCAGGGTCATACCCGTTCGACGCACAGAACCGGCGCAAGCTCCATCCCTTCCTCGTCCTCATTTCCTTGAAATAGGACCCAAATGTGGAAGCCACTTTGCACCTCCCTGCACAGTGTTGTAATTAGCGTACAACAACGCCAACAAGCTTGTCAAGCACCATCGCAAATTCCAAAATCGCAGGTGGGGTAAGCATCGCAAGTCAGGAGTCGGGAGTCAGAAGCCCTCGCGGGCAACCGGCAAGTAGGTGACGCGGTAGCCCTGGTCCATTTGATGTAGAGGCGGCTTTACGCCGCCACGCGGCAAGGTAAACTCGCCGCTACGAAATGGCGGGATAAACCCGCCGCTACTGAGCGACATGCAGTAATTCAGCACCGAGGAATGTTGGGAAAGAGTTCACAGTCCGCAGTAGGCACACAGTTCACAGTCCACAGTTTACAGTTCACAGTAAGAATCGGGAACGCCTTAACTGTTAACTGTCGACTGTCAACTGTAAACTCTATTTGGGATCAGGTGGACTGGGCAGAGCGGGTGGGACGCTGGCTTCTGGGCCGAACGCCGTTCGGCCCTACTCTTCCCGTTGCCGCGACGGGCGGCGAGGCGCGCACGGAGTTTGCCGCCCACTCGGGCGGGCAGGGTTTCAAGCTGGTCCTGGATCAAGACCGTGCTGTGGGTCTGGTACCACGCGGCAATCTCATCCTCCGACTTGAAATCGGGGATCTCCGCCGCGGATTTCACATAGACCAGTTTCTTGCGGGTGCGGTGGTGGTTACTTTTTGCGGAAGAACCTTTTTTCATTTTCATCCATGTCGCGGGCCGTAATGGGCCACGCTCGATTATGTCCCGTAGCGGCGAGTTTACCCGTCAGCCGACGGACCAAATGGCGGCGTAAAGCCGCCTCTACGTCAAATTGACCTTTCTCAAACTATCGCCCGGATTCGGTTTGTCCCCAAGCTTCGTAAACTCCATCTCGGCCCCGCTTGAAGACCGGAGCGGCGCTCAACACTTCTTCGACCTCTTCCGGCGTGACGGCATGTTGAGCGATATGGTCAACACGTTCAAGCGTCCATTCAAGGTCGTCGATTCTCATGGGCAATCACCAACGGTCATCCGCAGTCCAGGGGGGAGAAGAGCAGTAAGTGGTTTGTTTTTAGGCTTTTTCGCGCCGCCAGGTCACACCCCAGATGCAACTCGCCACCCTGTTGGCCCTTAATTTTCAATAAACCAGTTGCAAGTAGAGTGTGACTTTGCCCCGTGTTGCGCCAACATCTCTGCACCACGGTGCAAGCCAGGCGCTGAAAACCAAGGGTTTTTCAAGCGCCTCTAAGCCCTTTCAACGGCCCAACGTCACGATCTCTGCCCTCTGATAGATATGGTGGAGGCGGGGGGAGTCGAACCCCCGTCCGAAGAGTCTTACGGTCAGGAGCCTACATGCTTATCTCGTTCGCTTCCGGCTTTCGCCGGCGGCCCTCAGGAACGGGCAACAACGAACCGCCAGCTAGCCTCTGTCCGTCGGTTGACGGACTCTCGCTCAGAATCCCGAGGCGCCTGATCCCAAGCCATCCCGCCAATCGACGCCTCGTTCCCTCATGCGGGCCTAAGGGAGGAGACGGCCACCTAATTAATTAGGCAGCGTAGGCATACTGCGTGTTGGCAGTTGTCATTGTCCCACGCCGATCACGGGTGGTGTGGACCCCCGACATGCCTCCTAAGCGCAAGGGCTCCCGTCGAAACCGGTACGCCCCCAGATCTCCTAGGTTACGCCACGTGGCGGAGGGTGTCAAATGCGGCAGGACGGAAAGTAGGCAGAAGCCAGTAGGCAGTAGGCAATAAGCAGTAGGCGGTAAGCAGTAGGAAGTGGACAGCAAGTGCCTTGAGCGACCCCGAGGTTTCGCGATTAGCGGATGCCGCAATCTTACTTCGCGGCTTTCACGGACGCGTCCCAGCGCGCCCAGAATCGCCACGGCCAGCACCTGTGATCGTCCCATTTGATTTTCTCCGCCCAAGAGCTTGCTTCCACCACTTATGCTCGGATAAGCTTGCCCGTGCATTATAACGCAGGGAAGTGACTCCCCTCCTGGATCAGGAGGGGGCAGGGGGTGGTTGATCTTTCTTGCCACCCCCGCACCCGCCACCCCCTTACCCCCTCCTCAACTGAGGAGGGGACGTGCAGGCGCGCGCCTTCCCGACCCTGAGGTGCTCTATGCCCAATGAATACGATGTGGTCATCATCGGCGCCGGCCACAACGGCCTGGTGACGGCCGGATATTTGGCGCGCGCGGGTCTGCGCACGCTGGTGCTGGAGAGCCGTCACGTGGTAGGCGGTGCGTGCGTGACGGAAGAAATCTTCCCCGGTTACAAATTCTCCACCACGTCTTATCTTTGCAGCCTGATGCAGGAGAAAGTGACGCGGGACCTCGAGCTGGAAAAATTCGGCTTCACCGTTTATCCGAAAGATCCTGCGTTCTTCAGCCCCTTTCCTGACGGCCGCTACCTGATCATGGGGTCCGACACCGCCAAGACGTGCGAGGAGATTCGCAAGTTCTCCGCCCGCGACGCCGAGCGCTACCCGCACTACGAGGAGTATGTCGACCGCCTGGCGCGCTTCATCGAACCGTTGCTGCTCGAGACCCCGCCTAACATCGCGCGGCGCGGCTTCGCCGACTGGCAAAAGCTCGCCGGCCTGGGCCGTCGCGTGATGAACATGCCCGCGGAAGAGCTGGTGGGCCACCTGCACATCCTCTCGCAAAGCGTGAAGGATTTCCTCGACCCGTGGTTTGAGTCGGAGGCGCTGAAGGTGGCGCTGGCCACCGACGGCGTGATTGGCACCAAGGGCGGCCCTTACACGCCCGGCACGGCCTACGTGCTGCTCCATCACGTCATGGGCGGCGTGGGCGGCAAGCGCGGCCTGTGGGGATTCGTGCGCGGGGGCATGGGCGGCGTCACCCAGGCGATGGCGGCATCGGCGCGCTCCGTGGGCGTGGAGATTCGCACCGGCGCGCGCGTAGTGCGAATCCTCACCAAGGATGGCCGTGCGACCGGCGTGGCGCTGGCCACGGGAGAAGAGATTGGCGCGCGCGTGGTAGCCTCGAACGCCGACCCCAAGGTCACTTTCCTGAAGCTCCTGGAAGAACGCGAGCTGCCCGCGGATTTCCTCGCCGCGATTCGCTCGTTCAAAATCGAAGGCGTTTCGATGAAGATCAACCTGGTGCTTGACGGCCTGCCGGACTTCACTTGCCTGCCCGGCTCCGCCGTCGCGCCCCATCACAAAACCACCATTCACATCTGCCCCACGCTTGAATACATCGAGCGCGCCTACGACGATTCCAAGTACGGCCGCCCCAGCGCCCGGCCCATGCTGGAAATCACCATCCCCACCACGTATGACTCCACGCTCGCGCCCGCCGGCAAACACGTGATGAATATCTTCCTGCAATACACGCCTTACACGCTCTCTCCAGAGGTAGCCCCAAGCTGGCATGAAATCAAGGAAAGTTACGCCGACCGCGTGATGGACATGATTGAAGAATACGCGCCGGGTTTTAAAAAATGCGTGCTGCATCGCCACGTCGTGTCGCCCCTCGACCTGGAAGAAGAATACGGAATGACCGGAGGCAACATCTTCCACGGTGAGATGAGCGTGGACCAACTCTTTTTCCTGCGCCCGGTCCCCGGCTGGGCCAAGTACCGCACGCCGATTCGCGGGCTTTACCTGTGCGGCTCCGGCGCCCACCCCGGCGGCGGCATAATGGGCGCCCCCGGCCACAACGCCGCGCGCGAAATCCAGAAGGATTGGAAGAAGCTCAAGCGCGGGTGAAGAAGGTGGTGGGGCGGTTCGCGAACCGCCCCCGTCACCCATCCCGCGCATTTTCGTATAGGCGGGCATCTTTTGATTCAGCGATTCGCCCGCCTGAAAGGAGCTGATACGCGCGTGCCAGGGTCTCTCGTTTGAGTCCGATCCCGCCAAAGCTCCCGGCTTCCGCTCCAGCACCTCCAGGTAATGTTCCGGATTCAGAATCTGCTGCCCACGCTCGTAACAACGCTCGTGGCGGGCGACGCACGCGCCTTCCTGCCAGACTTCGATGGCGGCGGGCTGCGCCTTGACCTGCACGGTGGTCCCGGCCTTGACCGGGACCGAGTACCCGTTCGTCCGCACCCATTTACTTTGCGTTCTCCGGTGGACAATTGGCGCGCGTGACGCATAATAGGGGGGTGCAAACGGCTGTCGTGCTCATTTCCGCCATTTCATTCCTATGGAGAAGTCCTTATGGATTTTCCCTTTTGCTACTGTCCTGACGGAGCCGTGCGCCTGGAAAGGCTGCGCGCGTTTTACACGGAACGTCCGCAAGACCGGATCTTTGCTCGCATGGAAGTGGAAACCAACGCGCTGCGAAAGTTTGCGGCGAAGTATCCGCCGGGCTACACCGACCGCCCGGACTTGGCGCAACGCGTGGCGTTCTGGGATGAGTTATTGGCGGAGCGGGCGGCGATTCACGATGACTCCATTCCGTCTGCCTACCTGAGTGAAATGGACCAGGGGCTGTACGGCGGCATAGTCGGCGGCAAAGTGCAGTTCATGGCGCATCCGGAAAATGGTTGGATTTCGTCGATGGTTCCACCCATTTTGGAGGATTGGGCGGGCCTTCCCAAGCTGGCGATCGACCACCAATCCTCGTGGTTCCGCTTTTATCTCCAGGAACTGGAACTGTTTCGCGAGGCGAGCCAAGGCAAATTCGGTATCAGCCATTTCATCCTGATTGACGGCCTCAACTTTGTTTTCGAGCTTTTCGGCGCCACCCAGACTTACCTCGAGTTGGTGGACCGCCCGGAGAAAGTGCGCGAGGCGATTGAATTCGCTTACCAGTTGAATGTGGATGTGCAGCGAACCTTCTTTCAACACGCGCCGCTGCTGGCAGGTGGAACTTGCAGCAACATGGTGGAGTGGATTCCCGGACGCATTGTTTCCGAGAGCGTCGATCCCTTCCATATGACTTCCATCGATTATTTTGAAGAATGGGGACGTGCGCCGGTGGAGCGAATTCTGGCGGCTTTTGATGGCGGTGTGGTGCACATCCATGGCAATGGGCGCCATCTCCTCGAAGCCGTCTCGACCCTGCGTGGGCTCAAAGCCGTTTATCTGGCCGACGATCTTCACTATCCGACCGCGTTTTCAGTCCTCGGCAGGCTCCGGCGCCGGCTGGGAGACATGCCGGTGGTGGTCAAGGCGGAGTTTCCGGATTTTGTCGCGGCGCTCGAATCGCACCAGTTGGAAGGCGGCGTCCTCTATAAGGTCCAGCATGTGGCGGATGTGGAAACGGCAAACCGCACGATGGAGCGAGTGCGCGAATACGTGGTGTGAGCGGTCGGCGCGCGCGGGCGCCGATTACGACCTGCGGGCGGCGCGTTTCTTCAGGATCAGGTCTGAGTAGGACAGCGGAACGATGTCCGCCGGGGAAATGGCGAAAAGCTTCTGGAACTTTGCGGCTTGGGCGCGGACTTTGCGAATGTCACCCGAGCGGGTCATCGCTTCGACTTCCACAAATGTTCCCAGGCCGCGAACACGGTCGAGGTGAATCTTGACGTTGCCCACGAAATAGATCTCGCGCCGTTTGTCCACCACGGCCAAAACCCCCAGCGCGCGCGAGAGAATGGCCCGCACGGAGTTCCGGCGCGGCAAAAGCATCATTTCCACGGTGGAGCGCCGGGCGTGCGGGGAGTTGGTCCGCTGGTAAAAGATCAGGGAGTTTTCGATGCGCCCTTCACGGATTTTCAACCGCCCCGCAAGAACGCGAAAGTAGGTGTCAACCTGGCGGTCGGTTCCGAGGGAGCGCGCGCGCAGGCGCTTGAGGGTGGCGCGGACATGAGGCGCGTCGTGGAGATGAGCCTTGAATTCGAAGTTGAGAAGCTTCATGGGTGCGAATCCTCTCCTGGAGGCAAGCGTGGAAGACTTTCGGTCGCGGGTCAATTTGGTGTAGAGGCGACGGAATTCATCCCGATCTTATCGGGACGCCGCCATTTGGTCCGTCGGCTGACGGATAGACTCGGCGCTACAGCATCAAGCGAGGTAAACTCGCCGCTACAGCATCAAATTGACCCACTACCAGACTTTCTGATGGCTGCGACCCATTGCGGGGTGAGCCATCCCGCCCGGGCGACCCCGGGGCGCATATAAGCAGACTGGCAAGAGAAGGACATTCTCTCATTACCGACGCCTGATGAAAACGAAATTGCGAACCCGCTGGGACGTCACCCCGCGCGAGGCCGTGCGCCTGCAACAGACCTGGCGCGAGCGTGTGGAAACGCAAGACCGGTATGGGCCCCTGCACTATGTGGCCGGGGCCGACTTGGCGTTTGACCCGGAAACCAACCTCGCCTTCGCCGGCGTGATTGTGTACCGGCTTCCCGGCCTCGAAGAGGTCGAGCGCCGGATGGCTCGGCGGAAGCTGCGCTTCCCTTACGTGCCGGGGTTGCTATCCTTCCGCGAAAGTCCGGTTCTCCTCGCCGCCTTCGCGCGGCTGCGGGTTTCCCCCGACGTGATCCTGATCGACGGGCACGGCAGGGCACACCCCCGGCGCTTTGGGATTGCCTGCCACCTCGGCGTGCTTCTGGACCGGCCCACCATCGGCTGCGCCAAGTCCATCCTGGTGGGCGAGGCGGCGGAGCCCGGCGCCCAGGCTGGTTCCACGACTTCGCTTATCGACAAAGGCGAAAAGGTTGGGGTGGTGCTCCGCACCCGTGACCAGGTGAGACCGATTTACGTCACCATTGGGCACCGCGTCTCACTGGAGTCGGCCGTGCGCATCGTGACCCGGTGCCTGGATGGGTTCCGCATTCCCAAACCCACGCGCGAGGCGGACCACTGGGTACGCGATCTGCGGCGAGCTTACCAAAAGTCATCAGTCATCAGTTTTCAGTTGTCAGCAAAAGCGGCCCCTCGTGAGGCTGTTACTGAGAACTGATGACTGACAACTGACGACTGTTTGATGTGAGCCGATTCATATGTCCTCAATCTCATTGGAAAGTGAGCGCGTCGGCCTGTGCTTCTTTTGTCAGCATACGCAGCTTGTGCGCACCGATCGGGGTTCAGTTTTTTACCAATGTCAACGCTCGGCGACGGACCCAAGATATCCCAAATACCCTCGCCTTCCGGTTATCCAATGCCCGGGATATGAGGTGAAAGAGGAACCGCCGGAATCGCCCGGTTAGTCGCAATACTGTTCACTTAGTTGTCGTCACGGATTAGGGAATCTAATTGCGGGCGAAGCCCGCCTTGGACTGCGGTAGCAGCAGCTACCGCCTTCCGCCTTCGGTTCATACGGCGAAGGCGCAAGGGGCGGAGGAAGAAAGGCGGTAGCTGCTGCTACCGCAGTCCAAGGCGCTTCGCGCAAGGCCATTTGAAAACGCGCGCTAAGTGAACAGTATTGCGGTTAGTCGGCTTTTCTCGCTACGGGTATGGAAG
>JBEKAD010000232.1:0-7790 GCA_050018435.1 Terriglobia bacterium | reverse complement strand
GCTGGTTTCCTCGTTGGAATAAAGGAAAACGCCCAGGTGGTCAAACTCCGCCGCCGCGACGAAATCCAGCAGAGCCTTGAAATCATCGGCGGTTTCGCCGGGAAAGCCGACGATGAACGAAGTCCGCAGCGCCACGCCGGGAATCGCGGCGCGGATTTTCTCCAACAGGCGCAGAAACTGCTGCCCGCTCGAACCGCGCTTCATCAGCTTCAGGACGCTCGAACTCGCGTGTTGCAGGGGAATGTCGAAATACTTTGCCATCTTGGGCGTTTCCGCCACGGCGGCGATCAGCGCTTCCGTTACCCGGTTGGGGTAGCAGTAGAGAAAGCGCACCCAGACGAGGTCCGGAATCTTGCCGAGCTCGCGCAGCAGCGCCGGCAATCCGTCGCGGAGGCCCAGATCTTCGCCGAAGCTGGTGGTGTCCTGCCCGACAATGGTGATTTCCCGCACCCCCTGCCTGGCTAAGTTTTCCGCCTCGCGGATCACCGAGGCGAAGCGCCGGGAACGAAAAGCGCCGCGCATTTGCGGAATCACGCAGAACGCGCAAGGATGGTCGCAGCCCTCGGCAATTTTCAAATAGGCGGAATAGCCAGGGGTGGAGAGCACACGCGGGGTCAATTCATGGTACAGGTAGGGCTCCGCTGGCGTGCCCGCTGTGCGCGGGTGGGGCTTTTCTTGGCATGCCACCAGCACGCGTTCCAGCTCGTTCGTGCCGATCACGTAATCGACTTCCGGAATCTGTTCCAGAATCTCCCGCCGGTAGCGCTCCACCAAGCATCCGGCCACCACCAGTTTCTTGGCGGCGCCGAATTTCTTGAACTCGGCCATTTCCAAAATGGTGTTGATCGATTCCTGCTTGGCGGGTTCGATGAAGGCGCAAGTATTGACAATGATGACCTCAGCCTGGTCGGGGTGCGGCGTCAGCTCGTACCCCTGCTGGGCCAGGATCCCCAGCATCACCTCGCTGTCCACAAGATTCTTGGGACAGCCCAGACTCACCATTCCGACTTTGGGCATAAAACTTCTGTTTCGCGCCATTCCCTGAAGTGCTTGGTCACTAGAAATTTTAGCACAAGTTGAAGAGACGCGGGGCGAGAGAGTCGGGTAGATTCGCCTTGATACTGGAAATATGAAGTAGTAAGATAAAAAGAGCGACTGGGAGAGCTGCTTCGGCGGTTCGTCGGAATCGATATTCCGCTCAGCCGCCTTTTCTTTTTCAAGCATATGTATCTGCTATATGTCGACGAATCCGGTGATGGTGGGATGCAGCCGGGCAGTTCACGATATCTGGTCCTAGCTGGAACTGCCATGCACGAGGGCCAATGGAAGAAACTTACCAACTCATTCGACGTGCTTCAGCGATCTCACTTTCCCCAAGCCGGCAATCCTATCGAGCTACATGCTAGCGAAATCCGAAGTGGAAGGAAGAATTTCCGTCATATGCTGCCAGCGCAGAGGATTAAGCTTCTGCAGGACGGCTACGGACTAATTTCCGGGACACGACAGGGGCTTATTTTGTTCGCTGCAATTATCGACAAGCAGGCCCTGATGTACAAATACAGCGGGAAGGTTGACCCATACGAGCGCGCCTTTGAGGGATTGTGCACGATGTTCAACTTCTTCCTGCAAAGAATGCAAGCGAAGACAAGAAGTGTCCTGCGCGGAATAGTCGTCTTCGATGAATGCAGACCGTCACTGACGAAGGAAATTCGACGCCTTATGGCTCAATTTCAGTCGGGGGGGACCAAGTGGGCGGCCATGACCAATCTCATCGAGACGACATTCTTCTTCGACTCTCGTTCGTCACGGCTCATGCAAGTTGCGGACTTCACGGCGTATGCTGTCTACCGATGGTACGAGGCCGACGACAGTACCTATCTGAAATTGATTTATCACAAATTCGACAAGCAAGCAGGGAAGGTGCATGGCGTGAAATGTTATCCTCTCGAGTCCTTCAAGAAGTATCCCGCCGACCAGTAAATTCCTAGATTAACTCCTATTTCTGACCCGGGCCTGATCGTTCCATCGACGTCTTCATGGGTCCCCTCAGTCTCCGCCCTGCCGTTGCCAAGTGAGGACCAGGCCTTCGGAGGAGGCGGCGATGAAGCGGCTGTCGGGGGAGAAGGCCACGTCCAGCAGCGGTTCCTGACTTTCCTGGAGGGTTTGCAGCAGCGTCCCATCTTCCGCGGACCATACGCGCACCGTTTGGTCCTCACCGGCGGAGGCGATCCACTTGCCGTTCGGTGAGAACTCCGCCCGATGCACGGGCCCATGGTGACCCGTGAGCGTTTGCAGGAGCTTCCAATCGCCCACCGAGAAAACGCGCAACTTGCCATCTTCGCAGGTGGTCACCACTTTCTTGGCGTCGCGGGAGAAGGCCATGCTCAAGACGGTACCCTCATGCCCGCGCAGCGCATCCACAAACTTGTGGGTTTTCAATTCCACCACGGAGGGGTCGGCGCCCGAAGTGGTCTGAATCTGCGCCAGCAGCAGCCAATGGCCGTCCGGAGAAAATTCGTAGAGATTGGGAATCTGGGTCAGGTCGGGCATGGTGATTGCACCGCCCTGGCTCGTCCGAGGATTCCACAGGTCGAAGTTGCTCTCCTTGTAAAGTGCCAGGTAGCCGATCATCGGGAAGTAGCGCGCTGGGCTGAACCCACCTTTGGCGCCCACTTCGTTCACCTTTTCTTCCAAATGATCTCCGTCGATATCCCACTGGAACGCCAACAGGGGAGTGGGCGCCGCCCGTTTGCCTTTGACATGGAATACCCCGTTGGCGAGCAGGAAAAGTTGATGGGGAGAGAGGAAATTGGCGGAGTGGATCTCCAAGTCTTGGATATCAGCTAAGCGCGGTTTCAAAACCTTTTGGATGCTGTCGGTGCGCAGGTTCATTAACAGCACTTTGTCGTCAGCGGCCACGGCGAGCAGGGAAGCATCGGGCGAGAAAGCGCCGTCCGATGAAAACTTTAAAGCCAGGTGGCCTTCCAGTCGGCCCTGACTGACCCACAGGGCGGCCGTGGGGGGCGACTCCACGGTCTCGACTTGCGCCCACAGAATGGCGGCGGGCAGGAGTAGAGCAGCGGCGAGCCCAACAGCGGCGCACATCTTGGCGAAACTGGAAATTCGAAAATCGAAAATCGAAAATCGGAATTCGAAACTCGACGCATAGCTTGCGATTCTTGAATTTCGAATTTCGATTTTCCAGTTTCGATCTTCGAGTTTCGTCCTGCGGTTGAGGTTAAACAAGCTCCCCCTTGCAGATGTGATTTACCAGCTCGCGATCCGCTTCCAGAAAGTTGTACTCCGGAAGCTTGGCGCGCGGCGCCCACTCCGTGGCCTCAAACACCTGGTTGCGAGCCTCGCCGCGGAAATTCGCTATGGCGAAGAAAACCACTTCCACGTAACGGTCGGGATAGTGATGGCGCAGGCGAAAAACTTCCCTGCCAACATCCGCCTGAATCGCCAGTTCTTCTTCCAGCTCCCGCCGCAGCGCGGTGGGCAATGCTTCTCCGTTTTTCACCTTGCCGCCGGGAAATTCCCACTGTAGCCCGTAGGCGTCGGAGCGCCGCCGCTGGCAAATCAGAATGCGGTCCCCTCTCCGTATGATGCCGGCGACAACCAGAATGGGTTTCTGCTCTGTCATCAAGGAATCAGATTGTAACAGAGGAAGGGGCTTCGAGAGTGCCTCCTTTGACTTCAGTCATCAGGAGGTTGATGAAAAACATGTAGCGCCGACCTTTAGAGCCTGCCCTGAGCTAAGCGAAGGGTCGGCACGTGCTGAGCTAAAGCTCAGCGCTACAACACGCCAGCAACCTGGTCAGAGGCCGCGAGGACATTTCGCATCAACCTGTTAGCGTCAGCCGCCGCTCCCCAGTTGCCGACCGCCAACCGTTGGCCACGGGGGATGTCCGCCTCAAACTATCTTATTTCCGAACGGGAACCTGGATTGCGCCGATGGCTTCAATTAGGGTACACTGGCCCCGTCCAGAATGGTCTACGGCGCGGGTGCAGACCAGCTTTGATTGCCATTAAGGTAGTAATTGTGCTCGCCCACGAGGGTACAGGCACAAGTGGAACCTGAAAACAAATCGGAGAGCATCCTCTCCAGGCTCAGCCAGCAATTGACGGCCCTGGAGAAGCGTGACTTTGAGCAATGGGTCATCGTGGTCGGCACGGGCATCCTGATCGGGACGGGCCTGGTGGTGATCCTTTTCCCCAGCGCCATCCTGCGCACCGGGACGTTGCATTTTGAGCTCTCCGTCTCGCGGGAGCTTTTCCTGGGATTGGTCGCGCTGCTGGTTCTTTTCAACACCTACATGATCTCGAGCCGCCTGAAGTTGCGGCGCACGCGCGGAGAAGTCATCTCGACGGCGATTCACAGTGAACTCCTGCGCCTGCAATCCTTCAGTGATCCGCTCACCGAGGTTTACAACCGGCGCTCGCTCGACGATATGCTGATGAAATACACCCGCCGGGCGGAGCGCCTGAAGAAGCCGCTCAGCTTCCTGATGATCGACGTCGATTTCTTCCGCGAAATCAACTCGCGTTTTGGCCACACCACCGGCGATTTTGTGCTGCTGGAGGTGGCGACCATTCTCAAATCTGCGGTGCGCGGCTCCGACGCCGTGATCCGTTATGGCGGAGACGAATTTCTGGTCATCCTCGCCGACGCTCCCCTGGAGGATGTCGAGGTGGTCATGGCACGCATCGAAAGGTTTGTGCAGGATTGGAACCAAACCGGGCACTTGAAGGATTTCGAACTGGCCCTCAGCGTGGGCGCCTCCCAGTGGGCCGCAGGCAAGACCGCCGACGAAATCATGAACGAAGCCGACCAGAAAATGTACGCCGCCAAAGCCCGCGGCAAGGAAGCCCGCCCCCCCTCCGCAGGATGACCGCCTCAGGCCTTAGCTTTCAGCCGTCAGCGTTCAGCTTTCAGCTACTGCTCGCGGGGCTGCTCGATCTTTTGCTGAGTGCTGATAGTTGACCGCTGACCCCTTCATTCATACCTCAACGCCACTGTGGGATCGACCTTCGTGGCGCGGCGGCGCTGAGGATTAAATAGGCGTCCAACAGGTAGGCCAGCCTGACTCCGGCCTTCTTCAACTGAAGTTCGATCACCGGGTCCGCTTGCCGCCTGTAGCGGCGGTCGGCGCCTGCCCCGCCTCAGCGGGGACCGCGGTTTTGAGAATCAATGTCTTCGGCTCATGCGCGGCAGTGATGGGGGCTGGATTCTCATTGCTGAGGTCTCCGTAGGCAACCGTCTGAGCGAGCCGGTGGCCCTCCATCACCCAATCCTCGATGCTCCCCTTTTGCCACTCGTCGGCCCACGCTACGCTTACTCCTCTTGAATCCGTTGACGGGTGGCATTAGACTCTTGGCTCAAATCAGGTCAACACCAGGAGCCGACTCTTGTCTGCGTCCATTGCCACCTTTCACTCGGACCTTGAAAAGCTCATCCGCAAGTTTGAAGCCGACCAGCAGCATTATTCTTCCAAGGATTATCTTGAAGCCCAGGCGCGCATGGACCTCATCACGCCGTTTTTCAAGGCGTTGGGTTGGGATGTGGAGAACGAGGCTGGCCTGCTGCACCACGACCGGGAAGTGCTGGTGGAAAAGGGCGACATGGAAGCCACCGGGCGCCCCGACTATAACTTCCGCATCGGCGGGCAGACCAAGTTTTACGTGGAAGCCAAATCGCCTTCCGAGCCGCTGGACACCCCCCGCCACATTTTGCAAGCCAAGGGTTACGTCTGGAACACCAAGAGCGTTTACTTCGTCATCCTCACGAACTTCGAGGAATTCCGGTTTTACGACGCCTCCGCCCAGCCGGACCCCAAGCGCCCTGACGAGGGCCTGCTACTGAGCCTCCGTTACTCCGATTACCGGGCGAATGCGGAAAAGCTCTGGGAATTCTCCCGCGAGCGTGTAGCGGCGGGTTCGCTGGAAGCTTTGCTCCCGAAAATCCGCCGGGCCCCACGGCTGCGCAAGCAGGTTGACGATGTCTTCCTGGACGAGATGACGGGCTGGCGGGAAGAACTCGCCAAGAACATTCACAAGAACAATCCCGAACTCACCGCCCGGCAGTTGAACGAAGTGGTGCAGCGCTTGCTCGACCGGATTGTCTTCATCCGCATCGCGGAAGACCGCAAGGTGCTCGAGTACGGCCAGTTGCGAAGGGTTTTGGAAGACTGGGAGATTCACGGCGGCAAGTTCCACATTTTCGACTGGCTGAATGACCTTTTCCACAAAGTCAATGAGGATTTCAACGGTGAAATCTTTAAGCCGCATCTTTCCGAATCCATCAAGATTGATTCCGAGCTGCTGGCGCGCATCATCAAGCGGCTGTATCCGCCCGAAAGCCCCTACCGGTTTGACGTGATCGGCGTCGAGCTGCTGGGCTCAATTTACGAGCGCTACCTTGGGAACACCATCCGCCTCACTCCCAAGCAAGTGAAAGTGGAAGAAAAGCCGGAAGTGCGCAAGGCGGGCGGAGTTTATTACACGCCGCGCTATATCGTGGATTACATCGTGCGCGAGACCGTGGGCAAGGCCATCGAGGGCAAATCGCCAAAGCAGATTGAGAAGATTCGCATCCTCGATCCGGCCTGTGGGTCAGGTTCTTTCCTGATTGGCGCGTTCCAATACCTGATCGATTACCACGTCAAGTGGTATCTCGCCCATCCTGAGCAGGAAGTGCGGCACGCGCACCCGTCGCTTGACTTCATGCGCGAAGTCCACACCGACCCCGATGGCGCGAAGCGTCTCTCGGTCTATCGCAAAGCCAAGATTCTGCGCCATAACCTGTTCGGCGTCGATATCGACCCGCAGGCCGTCGAAATCACCATGATGAGCCTGTACCTCAAGGCGTTAGAGGGCGAGAAATCACAGTTGCCGGCCAAACAGCATATCCTGCCGGAACTGAAATACAACATCATGTGCGGCAATTCCTTGATCGGCCCGGACATTTATGACCAGGGCGTCCTGTTCGCGGAAGATGAACGCGACCGCATCAATGCCTTCGATTGGAATTTTGTAGCGCAGGGCCCGCCCTCCGGCCCTGCGGCTCTTCCAGCGCAAGGTGAATCTGGACCTTGCGCCGATTCCGAGAATAATCGTCTTGGCGTGCCACCCCAAACGCGGCGCGCTGGAAAAGCCGCAAGGCTGGAAAGCGAGCCTTGCGCTACAGTTTCCATCGGCCAAGTGATGCGCTCGGGCGGGTTTGACTGCGTGATTGGCAACCCGCCGTATATCCGCATCCAGGCCATGAAAGAATGGGCACCCGTCGAGGTGGAGTTCTACAAGCAGCATTATAAGGCGGCCAGTTCCGGCAATTACGATATTTACGTGGTGTTCATTGAAAAAGGGCTGAGCCTGCTGAATAAGCAGGGAAAGCTCGGCTTCATTTGCCCGCACAAATTCTTCAACGCCCAATATGGCGAGCCTCTTCGCAAGTTGGTTGCAGAGGGAAAGAATCTCTCTCGCGTTATCCACTTTGGCGATCAGCAGGTCTTTGAGGGGGCCACGACGTATACGTGTTTATTGTTCCTCGCGAGAGCCGGGTCCAAACAATTGGAGCTTGAAAGGGTGACTGACTTGGAGGCATGGCGCGGAACAGGCGAAGCCACGGAAGGCAAGATTCCTGCGGCCGATATCACTGGGTCAGAGTGGAACTTCAAGGTCGGCACAGGCACGGGATTGTTTGAGAAGCTTGCGCAAATGCCGGTCAAGCTCGCTGATGTTGCGGCGCGGATATATCAAGGCCCAATCACGAGCGCTGACACGGTGTACCT
>JBEKAD010000231.1:0-7813 GCA_050018435.1 Terriglobia bacterium | reverse complement strand
GGCCAGCGGCCTGGGTTAGGAAGGTCACCCCATTTTCCGTTCTCCAGCCCTGAAGGGGCGTGATCAAGACCACCGACCCAGCCTCGGCGACCGTCCGCGTGCATCCTCGAACGCTATTTCGCCCTTTCAGGGCTTGCGGCAAGGTGCGGCGGGGTTCTCGGACCCAGGCCGTTGGCCTGGGCTGAGGTAGTTCGCCCCTTTGGGGCTCGATTTGGCATCAGCAGCATCAGCACCCGCGGTGTCCAGCAAAAGATGTGGGACACGATCAGCCCCCAAGGGGGGGAGGGTAGTAAGGAGCCCACAGCCAACAGCTAACAGTCTCTTCCCCGAGCGGGCGAGGGTAGCAAATTCAAAGCAACACACCCTTTCTCCCAAAAAGGCGAGGGGCCGGACTCACCGTATGCTGTCGGCTGTCAGTTCTCAGCCTTGCCCCCTTGGGTATGAGGGGGTTCTAGGGTCAGACAGGGAATAGTCTCCTTGACAAAGCTTGAGTGAACAGCCTTGGGATTTAAGACGACAATCCACCCTTCGCCAGCGGCAGGAGCCGCTTGGCGTCGTTCACCCCAGACCTATCCCGCAAGCCCTCACCTCAGCGGAAAGCCCATGGTAGTCATTAACGCCAGCGCTGGTTGCGTGGTATCGAGCCGGGTGTGCTGGACCACCACCTCCACATTGCTCTCCACCATCAAGGCCATCGGCTTGGCGATCGGGATCAATTCACCCCGGCCGTTTTTCAGGCTTTCCAAGTGCACATGCGCCGTCCGCTGGGCAGGGCATTCCGCTTCCAGTCCCGTAAGCGGCTCGCGGTCTTCGAAATAGACCGTGATCTTCAGCTTCGCTGGGCGGCGGTTGAGATTGAGAACGCACGCCGCTTCATGGCTCTTCAGATCGCCGGTGCTGCGGTCCGGCAAAAAGCTGTCGGCAATGAGCCACACCTTTGCACCGATGGATTTCTTCGCCATTTGCACCTCCTCTGGGCAAGTTGCGATCGCACGCATTTCTCACTACGCTGGAACGCTTTTGGGGAACTACCGGAAGGGCGGGGCGGAACCTGTCCCGATGCCGTGCATCGGGAGCCCCGCCGAAATGGCGGCTCCCGCCCTTTGTTCGTCCCGAGCCCCGCGCAGCCCCGATGCATCGGGGCTGCGCGGGGCTCGAGGCACAGGAATAATCAGGATGGCCTTCTGACGGCGGGGCTAGAGCCCCGCCCTTCCAAGCCCTCGGGCCAAAAACTCTTGATTAAATCCTGCCAATCGATTTTCTCATCCGGTCCGATCACCCGTCCGCCGGGGCGCGGCACCACCAAATTTCTCCCGGCCATGAAGACTAAACGATAAAGCTCCGCGAAGGGAAAATCCGGCGCGGGTCCACCTTGGCCGCCCACCACCTCAGCTCCCAGGCGAACGTTCTCGATCATCCGGCCGGGATGCCGCAAGTGGTAAGGATTTCGCCGAACCTCACCGCCATGCTCGGCGGTGGCCATGAGCAGGATCGCTTCATCCTCGGGGGAGACCCCCACCATCAAATTCAGGTGCGGGTTCTGATGCCAGAATTCGGTCTCGAAAAACGGCAAAGGCCCGCGGCCCGTCCGCTCCAGGTAGTCGCCCAGAGCGTCTACCGCCAGGTAGTATGTCCCGATATGTGTCGTGTTGAAATCCTCAGCGTGGGGAGCAAAGACCGCGTCGGGTCTCTCCTTTTCCAGCGCTTCGCTAAGCACTCGAACTTTGGCGGCCCATTCCTCCGGGTGATTCTTGCGGTTGTCGAGATTGACGTGGTCAAAACCCAACGGCGGATTGGCGACGGCGAGATCGAAGCCCAGCGCTGCGCACGCCGCCTTCAATTCGCGCAGGCGGCGGGCGCGCTGGCCAGTATTGCTTCCCAGGGTGATGGCGCAGTTGGTGACCCTCGCGCCACATTCCCCGCGCAGCCGCAGCGGCAGAGCGCCGATGAGCGCCTCATCATCGGGATGCGGAGAACAGACCACCACCTTGATGAGCGGACCTTTGCCCGCCTTCACAACCGGCGCCTCCAGCGGCCTTCGAGAGGGTCCGAGGCGAATCGCCTTCCCCGCTTTCATCGCCCTGATGTTCGCTTGCACAAAACGCAGCCAGCGTTGATGCCGGATCTTCCAAGCTGCGGATAAATCCTTGGGCACGTGGCCACCTCCCACGCGAGTTACGAGCGGAAACCTGTTATCCTACGACACTACCGGGGATTTCCCAAGGCCCAAAGAAAGCAGCTTGCTGGGGCGTCCTCCAGCCGTGCCGAATGGATTAAATCTCCAATTCGCCGCCTCTCGTGTGTACAATAGCCAGTTTTGGTGCGACTATCATTCCATCGACGAGGTCTTTGATGTAAAGGAGTTCCCTATTCAGTCCTGGAACCCCCCTCACCCCCCGGCCCCTCTCCCCCAAAGGGGCGAGGGGGGCAGTAATTTGAATTTATTGAGTTTAAGCTGCTTCTGAAGGAGGCGATATGAAAAACGTTTTGCCGCGCCGGAGCTTTTTGCAAGCCGCGGGACTTGCCGCCGCAGGTTCCCTGGTTACCGGCCCACGGGCCGGCGCCCACCGGGCAGAGGAGACTGCCAGCCCACGACCCCGGCTTCTGACCGGCTGCTGCGCGTACTCCTACAGAAATTACTTGCAGCCCGGCAAGATGACGATGGAGGACTTCTTTCTCAAGGCCGTGGAACTTGAGATCGAGGGCGTCGACGTCACCACCTACTGGCTGAAATCCACGGAGCCTGATTACCTGCACAGTCTGCGTCACCTGGCCTTCAAGCACGCCCTGGCCTTTTCGGGCACGGGTATCCGGACGGAAATGTGCCAGCCTGATCCCGCGCGGCGTGCGGCGGAAATCGCCAACATCAAAAAGTGGGTGGCTGCCACAGAGTTGTTGGGCGCGTCGCACATGCGCGTGTTCGGAGGCAGAATTCCGCCGGGAGCCACCGACGCGCAGGGAGTGGAGTGGACCGCAGAAACCATGAAACCGGCATGCGATTACGCCGCCCTAAAAGGCATAACTCTGGGCATTGAAAGTCATGGCGGAATCACCTCGAAGGCTTCCAACATTCTCGCCATTCTCCGCCGTGTCGATTCGCCTTACGCCGGGTGCAACCTGGACATCAGCAACTTTCAGGAAGACCCCTATTCGCAGGTGGAATCGTTGATTCCCTACGCCTCGCACACTCACGTCCGCGAATTTTACGGGGGGGAACGGCGCCTACCGCTCGACCTGGATCGCATCTGGCAAATGTTTGCCAAGGGCGGCTATCAGGGGTTCATGTCGGTCGAGTACGAAGGGGAAGAGGACCCCATGACGGGCGTTCCCAAGCTCATTGAAAGGGTCAAAACGCTTTGCAGGAAGTATTCCAGCGTCTGAGGAACGGGCGTCAGGTGTCAGGTATCAGGTGCCAGGTGCCAGGGAAGAGACAAGAACCGAGCAGCGACGGCGAGAACTTGAAACCTGACAACTTCCGGCAGGGACCTAACACCTGACACCTGATACCTGGCACCTGACACCTCGCCTTTGTAAACCTCCCCATCCCCGCGCCGTCTATATAAGAGAACACCGGCAGGGAGATCATGGAGAGCGCTCTAACCACCACAATGGATATGGCCGCAAGCCGGGGGCGCACGGAAGGCATCGCCGCCGAGGAAGGAAGTCCGGCGTTCAAGCGAAAAGTGTGAAGTAGCCGTTCGGAGGGGAGCAGGTGCAGGTAACGCCGATCCGCCTCCAGCGCGTCCTGGCACGGGCCCTTCCTCAAACGGACTTGCGCCAAGGGGAATGGCTCCACCTTCCAGGGGATCTTCTCCCTGCTGTTTGACCGCCGGTCCCTTTCGGGCGCGCTCGCCGCAGCGTTATGAACGGGGCTCGCCAAAACCGCGCTGGGCAGAAGGGCGGCTCCAGCCGCTACCGCGGCGGTTGAAACAAACCGCCTTCTCGTGGGTCGATGAAGTCTGGTCATTCCTTCCTCCCTCGGTGCAGGACGATGATACCACTCGGGGCTAGGGATTAGGGGTTCGGGAGCCGGTGTAGGGCCGAACGGCGTTCGGCCTAGGGGCGAGCAGCTCCGCCCTTGTCACTGGTCACTTGTCACTTGACACTGCCTTTTGCAGCTCCCACAAGTCCCTTCGGGAAATCGCAGACCTCAAAGCACAGGGGTGTGCGCCAGCCGGCCCCGCCCGCTGACGTCAACGTAGGGGTAGAGGTTTTGGCCTCTTCTGGAATGCTGGCCCTTTTCCTGATTCTCTTTTGGGCTCGCGCGGCTGCTGTTTTTCCGGCAATGCGCGCTCGTACAGCAATCCCACGAAGGCTACTGCGCCCATCCCCAACCCCGGGTGTCCCGGGAAAACCTGAATATCCAAAATCGATTTCACTTGCGAGTCTTTCATGTACTTTGTGACAGGGTTTTCCGGGTTCTGGAGTTGGCCCATGGGCGCCTGAAGCAAAACAAACACGAGGTCGGTTTTTTCCATTTAATTGAGCTCCTCCGAGAGTGTTTTCAATCTATCGCGGGCAATTGCGAAAAGATTGCCGATGTTCTCAAATTGAACTATCAGGTCTTGACGCTCGTCGGCACTCAAACCCTCAAGATCCGGCAGAGAGTTAACAAAACATCCGGCAACCAAACGCTTGTCGAAATCACCATACCCTTTGTCCTTGAAGATTTTGTCGATCACACTAGTCACTGGGGCCTCGGGACTCAGGGCGGAACGCGCCTCCGAAACCTCTTTGACAGAAAGTCGCGAAAAGCCCTTCACAAGGTCCTTGTACGCCCAATTCAACGCGCTTAGCAGTCGGTCAAAAGGCAGGACGTCTTCTATTGCCACCACTCCTACCGCCTTGTCGTGGGAACAATCGTTCACACGCATTATTTGGTGTTCCTTGATGAAACCATCCTTTCGAAGTTGTTCCTCGGCTTGGTCACCCTGGTTGTCAGAGTCCAATAGGACAACAACCGGTATCTTCTCAGACCGGCAGAACCTAGCCATGGGAATAGTCTCTGACGCTGACCCTCCGGGAATCACCGCGACTTGGTTCAAGTCCAAATAGGGAATTTCGAGCTGTGCGAGGTAGGGGGAAAGCCCGGAAAGATAGATGTGATCGCTGACTCCCTCTACCACGAGGCATGCATCACCAACAATAAATGAGTCAGCCGCTAACAACCCTACTGCCGAGCGAATTGCCTTCCAGCGGTTCTGGTGTGGTTTGTTATTAATCTGTGTGCCGCTCGGGCCAGACTTTTCTACGACCCTAATCCTCGCGGGGAAATTACGGTTGACCAAAAAGGGAAGATGCGTGGTGTAAATAATCTGGTAGTTTTAAGCGAGTTCCTCGAAGAACGGTAACAGGTCGCGTTGGCCTCTGGGGTGAACGTGAATCCCCGGCTCGTCAAATAAGAGGATGGCATTTTCTTCCCTGCCTTCTATCCGCGACGCAAAGTTTATGTAAAAGGAAATGAACCAGCGACTGCCGAGGCTTCGGTTGTCGGGGAAGTCAAAAACTCCGGTCGCGTCGCTGATTCGGATTCTGACAGTCTCTTTATCGATGTTGATATGAAACTGCCGCGAGGGGTCTTGCGTCCAGTATTTTCTGAGCCTCTCCGTTACGCGCTGTTGCGCCTTCTTCAGCGCAACGTCCCGGCGGTGCGGGTCACCGGCAAGCGTCTCCAAATCGGCGATCCCACCCAGTTGCAATAGGTTCCTTTCCGCTTCATATGCCGGATCGTCCGAGAGCAGTTGATCCAGTTGGATTTCGCCGCGCAGAAGGTTGACATCCGCAAAGTACAGGAACCGGGGGAGGGAGTCGAGGAATTTGGACTTCAAGGCGCGCTCGTTACTATTGTCGGCAAGAAACACCACGCTATCGTCGAAATGAACGACGAAATCCTGTATGTCGTTTCCCTGCCGCGTAACCGTCAGGCGGGTGAAGCGAGGGCTCAACGGACTGGAGGGAACGAGAATATGAGGTAGATCCTCAGAGTCCGTTGATTCAGCCACCGGCGTGTCATCTGCCACATTCCCTTCAATGGTTTCCTGTTTTCGATGCCCTTCCCCAATTTGCAGGCTGCTCAGTCTACTTTGCTCGGCTTCTAAGACCTGTGTGAGCATATCAGCATCATTTGTTGAAAAGTCGCCGAACAATAGCTGAATCTCGGGTGACTGTCCCTGCGCATATGCCGGCGAAAACTGGCAAACTGCTGTCTCTACAAACTCCTTGTCGGGCGCAAAACTCTCTAACGCCCTTAAGATGTTGGTTTTCCCCCCTTCATTCGGTCCGACCAGAATCGTCACTCTCGGGTCCACAGAGAGAGTTGTGTCGGCGACAGAACGAAACGAACTGATCTTTGCCTTCAAAAGCTTCATACTACCCTCCAAGTGCCGCTAGATGGAGGCGGGTAGATTCTCTCTTGAATTTCAAGAGAGAATCCACCCGCTACTCGCTCGTTCCTTCATATTTATGCTTCCGAGAAAAATTAAGACAGTCCGTAATGGGTCAAAACGCGAATTCGGCGACGAGCCTCTTGAGGTCTTCTGGTTGGGCCTGAACGTCCTCAGACCCGTACCGCAAGTAAATCACGCCACCAGTCATGTACACCGGTGCCTCACCGCGCGCAACGGAAATCTTAGCGATTGTCAGACCTCGCACGTCCTCGTAAGCGACCTGGACAGGCGGCGTCGGCCTTATGCGGCTTCGGACAAGCTGGCGGATTTTCCTTTCTAACCGGTCCCGTTGTCTAAAGTCGAGCTCCAGCCCTTTCAGGTGACCCGCATCGTCGATCCCAATAAAGATCACACCATCGTTTGTGTTCGCGAATACCGCTATTGACTTCAGCAGCTCATTGTCGACGGTGCCAGTCTTTGTTTCGTCGTCAGAAAGGCCCCCTTTGAACTCTACGCGCTGCCCCTCACCAGTTCGCCGGGCTTCCTCAAGTGTTGGCGATCGAATTCCCGCCAGAGCGAAGTAGCTCCGCAAAAATCGCCGGCTGAGGGCGCGTGCTAAAACAGTCATGCTCAGGAACGCGATGCAGCAAAGAGTCGCAAGCCACCAGAGGCTTCCAATGTCGACAGACGAGGTTGCCAGAAGGCGCCCCTTCGCGTCCGTTTCGATAAGGTAGAGTTTATCGCCTTGGACACAAAACTGATAACCGGGGGCCGGTAGACTCGTATCGCTAGGCAAAGATGCGGGGAGCCAAGGCCCCCACACCTCAACGTGGTTGGTATTCGCATTCACAACCACGAATCCGTCAGCCGAAGGGCCCGAGCCTTGACCCTCGGACTGCTGCTTTCTGGGTTGGAGGGTTCGCAGCGATCTCATCGGCCTCGCGCTTTAGCGTGGCGTCCACCGTGCCAATTTGCGACGGCAGCGTCTCTACTATTTTCCATGGGGCCTTCACTCCGTAGCCTATAAGTATTTCGAATTTGTTTTCGCCCACATTCGCTTGCCGTGAGTACAAACGCCAGACTTCTCCGTCCGGCGTGTTATACAGGGCGGGTTGCCGGAATTTCTTGATAAAGGTGGTATCAAAATAATCGAGGGGTGCGAAATGCGCTCCGTCTTCCTCTGTCGAAGTCGGGAAGGCAATAAAGTACCGTGTGTCCGTGTCAATCACATAGTCGGGTTGCTCTAATTGCCAGTCTCTTGTGAAGCGGCTTGTGTCGCACGTTTCGGCCGCGCAATTGATCTCAGACGCATCTTCCTTTTTGTTATAGGCGGGTTTTTTTGTCGAACTGCTTGGCATGACGGCAGTTAGTCGTTCGGTCGTGTGTGGGTCTCCTGACTACATGGCCGGTAGGGTGACGCCGAGAGC
>JBEKAD010000230.1:0-7827 GCA_050018435.1 Terriglobia bacterium | reverse complement strand
CATCGGGGAAATGCGGCTGGCCGATGAAAATGACGCCGATAGCGGAATCGACGTCGTGGCGCAGCCGCCCGGAAAGCGCCTGCAAAATGTGCTCCTGCTTTCCGGCGGCGAGAAGGCCATGGCCGCTCTCGCGTTGCTCATCGCCATCTTTCGTTACACTCCCAGCCCCTTCTGCGTCCTCGATGAGGTCGACGCGCCGCTGGACGAATCGAACATCGACCGGTTCACTCGCATGATCCAGCAGATGAGCCGCCACACGCAGTTCATCCTGATCACGCACAGCAAGCGCACCATGGAGATCGCGCAAGTCATGTACGGCGTCACTATGGAAGAGCCGGGCGTGTCCAAACTCGTGTCCGTGCGCTTTGATGCGTTCGCCCCCGATCCGGTCGGGGCGCCGGCCTGAGGGCGGGCCACAGCGCAGCCGCACAAGGAAAGTCAAAAGGCAAAAGTAGCGCAGAGTATTCCCGCTGGGCGCGCGATAACTCTGCATTGCAAACTCGTAACTTCTGATCTCTTTAACAAGGATTTTTGGACGCCGGTTTTTTTACTTTTGACTTTTGCCTTTTGCCCTTTGCCTTTTGACTTGCTTTTGGGGCTTCGCCGCGCTGTGCTACCTGCTTCCAGACCGTAGTGAAAAATCCCCATTTGGACACTACCGCCCCAGCCGCATTTCATGCGGCTCCGCTCGATTCCAAATATTGTGTGGCTAGTTGACTCTCACCCCGTAGTTAGTGGTCCGCGCGAAAATTCCCCGAGCGCTTTTTCCGTTGACAACCTTTCGAGTTGCTTTAGAATGTCAAGCCGCTGAACCAACACAATGCCCTCTACAAAGCAAACTGTTTTGCTCGAAACGTATCTGCCCGGTGTCAAGCTCTTTTCGCGTGGAAAAGTGCGGGACGTTTATGAGCTCGGTGACAAGCTGCTGGTCGTCGCTACCGACCGTCTTTCCGCCTTTGATGTTGTGATGCGCGAAGGCATACCGGACAAGGGCCGAGTGCTGACCCAGCTTTCCTGCTTCTGGTTTAATTTCGTCAAGGAGGAGATTCGCCATCATTTCATTACGGCCAAAGTGGCCGACTATCCTCGAGAGCTGTACCCCTTCGCGGACCAACTGGAAGGGCGCTCGATGCTCGTCGAGAAGGCGCAGACTTTCCCCATCGAGTGCGTGGTGCGCGGATACCTGGCGGGGTCAGGCTGGAAAGAATATCGCGCCACGGGAAGCGTGTGCGGCATCAAGCTTCCCGCGGGCCTGCAAGAGGCTACGCGGCTGGAAAATCCGATCTTTACGCCTGCCACCAAGGCGCAGACCGGCCACGACGAAAACATCACCTGGGAGGATATGGTCGCACGCGTGGGAACCGTGGCCGCCGTAATGCTGCGCAAATTAAGTTTAGAACTCTACCGCCAAAGCCGCGAGTTCGCCGAGGGCCGTGGCATCATTATTGCCGATACCAAGTTTGAGTGGGGGCTCAAGGACGGTCAAGTGATCTTGATCGACGAGGCGCTGACTCCCGACTCGTCACGATTTTGGCCGCTGCACGATTATGCGCCCGGAAAACCCCAACCTTCGTTTGACAAGCAGTTCGTCCGGGACTACCTGGAGTCGCTCCACTGGAATAAACAACCTCCGCCGCCCGCCCTGCCGGCTGAGGTGGTGGAGAAAACCAGTGAGAAATACCGCGAAGCTTATCGTTTGTTGACAGGAGATTCCCTCCGTTAAGGTGAGTCCGCGGTAGTTTGCGAGGGCGCCATGGTTACATGGAATTGGCTGGATGTCATTCTCGCCGCGATTGTCGTGGCTTCCGTTGTGACGGCCATGATGAAAGGGTTCGTCCAGGAATTGATCTCCCTGGCGTCGGTGGTAATCGGCCTGGTGGTGGCGGCCCTCGGCTATTCCCGCGCCGCGCTGTGGTTCGACGATCTGACCAAGTCGCACGAAATCGCCCTCGGCTTGGGATTCCTGGTCCTGTTCCTGGGCACGTTGCTGGCGGGCACGCTGGTGGGATTACTTGCGCGCAAGCTCATCAAGACCGCGGGAATCCAATGGTTCGACCGGTTCTTGGGCGGGATCTTCGGTTTGGTGCGCGGAGTTTTGGTCGATGCCATTCTGCTGATGGCCTTGCTGGCCTTCGCCATCAAGCCGGACGCCGTGCAGCAATCGGCCTTGGCGCCCTATGTGACCACCGGGACGCGCGTCATTGCGCTCGTCATGCCGGGAAGCCTGCGCGCCCAATTCCATCTCGGCTTTGAAAAATTCCGGGAAGCGCTAATTCAGCACGACAAGGGATCGGCCAAACATTAACCCGCGAGTCCTACGAATTCCTATTGATCGGAGTGTTACTGTGAAAGACCAACTCGAATCCCTCGTTAATCAGATGATTGAGCAGGGGATTCTTTTTACCGATGCGGTTTCAGAATTTGAGAAGCGGTTCATCAAGCGGATGCTGGAAAAGAACAACGGCAATCATTCCAAGGCTGCGGTGGCTCTCGGCATTCATCGTAATACCCTAAGCCGGAAGGTGGAAGACATGGGCCTGGACCATCGGCCGAAGCGCCGCGCGCTGCGCGCTGACTACAAGCGGCATCCCGCCGGGAAATCCTAATCCCTCTTGGCCAATATGTGTGGACTGGTTGAGCGTACGGGCACAACGCCGCTCGCTCTGCCCGCAGGGGCGTTCTTCCGGATTCCCAAAGTGACGGGGAGGGGCAAAATTATGGGGTGGGAAACCAGCAGGTGAGTCGAGGCAGGGTCACCGGCGAGCGCCAGCGCCCTGCCTCACGAAATTCAGTTGCCCGGCGTTGTCGTCTTACGGACCGTCCGGTGAGTCGCCGGCTTCGGCTTGGGCTTCTCCTTAACGGGTGGTTTATCCGGGAGGTCCGATGTAACCTCACCCACCAAGGTCAAAATCATACTGGGGGTGGCGAGGTAAGAATCCAACGTTCCCTTATACAAGATCGAGTCACCCTTTTGCAGGTTCTTGACGTTAGGCTGGGTCGAGTCTTTCAGTTCGATGTCGTATCCGTCTGCCGATTTCGTGCTGTCAAGAATAGCAATCCGCACCAGATAGACGTTCGGATCGGTCCCCTTTTGTACACTCACCACGGTCCCACCAAAATTTGAGACGGGTTGTCCCTTCACGCCATCCCATTGCTTCTGGGCTGTTTCGCCACCCAGTTTTAGCGGGTAGGTCAACGCGTTAAATGCGTCGATTGTGTTGTTCCCTGTTTTCGCGGGCGCCTCGGCATGCGTGACCTTAAAGCCGTCGGGCGGGTTGGCGGTGGCCGCCGCTTGGGCCTCGATGTCTGTGAGCCCTGTATCGGTCCCGTGATATCCTATATAAGTCTGTTTTAGATATTTCTCCCAATCTTCTGCATTGGGGTCTTTTCCGGCCTTCGCCAAATCCACCGCGCGCGCGTAGTACCAGATACCATGATCGTTATCGCGTGGCGTGGACAAGAGGTAAGCCAGCCCCAGCCGGTAGATCGTGTAAACATCGTTTTGATTATCGGTGGCCGCCGCTTTAAGCGCGGTGATGGCGTTTGGGTAATCCTTGCGCTGGAGCGCTGCGAACCCCATGGTGCTGTTGAAGAGGGCGCGTTTGGTACTGACAAATTGCTTGAATGTCTCGTCAGAGACATTGGCGGGCTTTTGAACCTTCTGGAGCACCTCCAGCCCGTGGTGCGCGTCACTGTCAGCACGGGACAGCTTGGCAGTCGCGTTGGGATCATCCCCCTTGAAGGTGAATGGGAACACGAAGCTGAGGAAGGCCAGCGCATCCAGATTATCAGGATCGGCTTGCAGAACCTTCTGCCCTGCGTCGACGGCCTTGGGCACGTCATTCAATTGGGCATATGCGCCCATAAGCTTTACCAGGACATCGGCCTTGACAGGTGAATTGGGATATTTCTGAAGGAACGCGTCAGCGAGGGGGATAAGCTTGCCCGGTGTCTTCTCGCTAGCGAGTGCCGTGTACGCGTCGTATTCATCGCGGCTACTCCACTGGGACTGCGCCGCCTGGGGTGGCGCCTCCATGCGGGCCACGAGGGTCAGATCGGCGGAGTGGCCGGAGCGGTTTGCGTGCTCGCCCGCAGTGGCGCCGCACGAAAGACTGACCAGCAAAGTGAGGGTCCAAAGCGCAGTGGTTTTCTTCATTGCATGACTACCTCGATGTTGGAATGGTGAATCGTAGGTGACCTGGGCGCACCCTTATCAAATTTGGCAGAGACCCAAGGGGCCTCCCGCGCTAGAGCTGCTCGTTGAACAACCTGCGATCCTTCGGATGACTCTATCCAAATATCAATTCTTGATGGACTTTTCAAGTAAAATCTCACTTTACGGTCAAACCCGGTTCCCTTTCTTGCTGTTGTTTAGATGCAAAAGCCGCGTCCAGCGTCTCCTAATTATGTGGCTTTGCTGTCCCTTCCGTGGCGCGAGCAGCTCCCGACTATGGAAATCGCCCTTCGCGCCCCCAGGCGAGGCCCGCCGCGGTACCCGCAGTCTCTCTTGCGAGGCGGAGCCTGTCCCTTCTAAAATTGCCTTCTGATGGACGACTTGCCCCCTCATGAGCGCTTACGGCAACGGGCCGAACTGGCCGTCGCGGTTTCTTCACGCGCGGAAATTGAGAGCTTCTTCAAAGAAACCGCGAAAGAGGTGCTTATGGGGTTGGCGCGCAATCCCCATTTGCAGGAGCGCGATCTGCTCCGCCTGCTCGAGCGCAAAGACCTGGCGCACGAGGTCGTTCGCGAACTTGCCCACCACCAGGAGGTCCGGCGCAGCTACACCGTCCAACTCGCCTTGGTGAGGCATCCCAAGACGCCGCGTCTGGTTTCTCTGCCCCTGATGAAATTCCTCTATCTCTTCGACCTGCTGCGCGTGGCGCAAACTCCGGCTGTCCCCGCCGACGTCAAGATGGTCGCGGAAGAAACCATCCTCAAGAAGCTGGAGGGCGTGCCGCGCGGGGGAAAAATCTCTCTCGCCCGGCGCGGCACCGGACGTCTTGCCGCCAGCCTCCTTTTCAGCCCCGACCTGGAGTTGATTCGCGCCGCCCTCGATAACCCTTACCTGACCGAAGGCCACTTGCTCAAGGTGCTCGCCCGCGAAGGTCTGCCCTCCGCCGTCGTGGAACAACTGGCCCAGCACCAACGATGGTCGCATCACTACTATCTGCGTCTCGCGCTCATCCGCAATCCGCTCACCCCTTTCGCCCGAGTGCTCGCCTTCCTCCCCGACATGGCGGTCAACGACCTGCGTGACATCTGCCTTGACCATCGTATGCCCCAGCCCGTGCGCAAGTACATCATGGCCCATTGCACTGCCCGCCTGAACAAGCAACACCGCCTCCCCGCCCAGGGCTGACGACTTTCCTGTCGGAACGCCTTTGGCTCTCTCGCGGGTACTGACAACTCTCAAGCCCGATTCGTTCCTTTTTTTTCGCCTTCCTGACCCCAAATTTACCATCGCCAAACACGATCGAGGGAAGATGCCTTCTGCTCACTGATTTCCCCGTTTTCTCCCGCACTACCAATTCTCCTGGAAGAGCGCTAAGATAATTACACGTTGCGGGCACTTGGGAAGGCCCCCGGGGTAGACGCTTCTGTCGCCCGCTGCCATCCGTCAACCGACGGATGGTGGCTTGAGAGGGGTTCTTCCCGTCCTGGCAACGACGCCATCTGAGGTTATCAGCGAGTTTGATTCCGGCCTCTGAAGGAGGAGGCATGCCCTTCAAGCGACTAACAAAGTTTTTCACCGGACCCTCACCACACCTGAGTCGCGAAGAAGCGATGAAGGTTTTCAGGCGGGATCAATACAAATGTTACTACTGCGGTCTGGACGGGCAGCACGATTTCGAAAGCTGGCTGATCCTGACCATCGATCACATCCATCCGCACGCCAAAGGCGGCGCACGGAGCATGGACAACCTGGTGACCGCCTGCCAGCCCTGCAATCTCCTCAAGGGTAAGCGGGTTTATAAATCTCTCCAGGAAGCAAAAGAGTACGTCCTCGCCAAGCGCGAGGAATGGCGGCAGATCTACCAGGAGCAGGTCAAGGCAGCGTAACGGGGCGCACAGAACGCATTCGGCTGCCTCGCGGGAAGGAAGGGTTATTCCCGCTGTAAGGTAGGCGATGCCTCGATGCGCTTCGAAACAGGTGGTTGTGCTGCCCGGCTGCCCTCGCCCTGCTCTTAGCACCGTTCGATCCTGGGTGGTGGGTCAATATGATGTAGAGGCGGCTTTACGCCGCCATTGGGCGAGGTAAACTCGCCGCTACACCATCAGATTGACCCACGGCCCGATCCTGAGATAGGTTTTGCCGGAGAGATAAGCGATTGAACGCTGCCGCGCGAATTCCCCCGCCCCTCCGTTTCGTCTCGCTCCGCCGACCGGAAGCGGGCGCCCTTTCTCCTATCGAAGCGCTTTCCCCCGCCTGGAACGAAACGCTACGCCTGCTTTTTCATCCTTTTATCGGGCGTCGCTGGATCGCCCTGAGCGTGGTGTGCCTGTTCCTGGGGGGCGGCACGTCTACGGCGGCATTTCAGTGGGGCTTCGGCGCCCTGCCCATGGACCTTCATGCTTCGGAGCTTCTTCTCCGCATCCGCCTGGTTATCGCCCAGCACCTGAGTTTGATCGTGCTGGCCGTCGTCCTCACCCTGGGCTTGGTTCTCGGCCTCATCTACGCGCGCTGCGTGTTACGATTTGTGCTGATCGATGCCGTCATCAAGCAGGACGTGGCGGTGGGCGCGGCCTGGAAAAGCTTGAAATTCTATGGCCGCTCCTACTTCCTTTGGCTGTTGGGGGTGGTGGGCGCTATCCTGGCGATGGTTTCCGGAGTCACGATCGTTTCGTTTCGCTATCTGAGTCTCCTCCGCGAAGCCGGTCACCCGGCGTGGGTTGCTTCGCTGCTGCTGGTGACGGAGTTGGTCGCGGTCGTCTGCATAGGACTGCTGGTCGCCATCCTCATCACGCTGACGGATGATCTGGTGGCGCCATTAATGTATGCCGACAGAATCTCCCTTCCCGCCGCCTGGGGAATCGTCTGGAGAATTTTGCGCCGCGATCCCGGCACGTTTCTCTTTTACGTCGTGTTGCGCTTTGCGGTGTCGATGGGGATTAGCATCGCCGTGCTCTTCGTTCTCTTTCCAGCCTTGATGGGACTATCCTCCGGGGCGCTGGTCACCGCCGCGCTCGTTATTCTCGCCTTACGGATGATCGGTCTTGCGTGGGCTTGGAATCCGGTAACAACTTTTTTTGGCGCTCTCGCCCTGTGCATCCTTACGGGTTTGTTGTTCGCCCTGCTGAGCGTGATAGGAATGCCCGGCCAAGTTTATCTGCAAAATTACGGCGTGCGCTTCATCGCCTCGCGCGTTCCGTCACTGGGGACCCTTTGCCGTGCCTCGGCCCTCTGGGGCCGCCGGGGCTGAATCCCGCAGTTTCAACTTTCCTGGCCTGCCATCCCTTTTTCTTCCGGACGAACGCAGCCCTCCGTCACCAGCCGGTGGCCTGACAGGTTGCAGCCGAGCGCGGGCATGTCCTGCACGCCGGTGGCGTCCATCCAGCGATCGGCGGGGTAGTGGTACAGTTGGGTGTAGAGGCGGCTTTACGCCGCCAATTGGCGAGGTAAACTCGCCGCCACAACATCAAACTGGACCACTACCATCGGCGGGAATGATTCGGTCGCAATGGCCGGCCAATGGTAGAATTCTGGATATGCCGCGCCACGAAACTCTTGCCTCGGTCTGCGCTCTCGTGCTCTGGATGGGCGGCTGTGCCAAACGCCCAGCTACCAAAGGCGTGGTTGTTTACGTTCCGGCGCAGGCTCCGGCGTCC
>JBEKAD010000229.1:0-7841 GCA_050018435.1 Terriglobia bacterium | reverse complement strand
TCACCATCCCACGGCTGGCTCGCCATGGGCTAAATGACCACGCCCGCTACGCGGGCTGGCTGCCGACGGTGCTTATCCTAGCGCCTATGGGGTGAGGGGGGTCTCTCCGGAACAAATTGATGAATAATTTCCTCAAACCCCTTATGTGAACGGTATTGCCCTTAGCCCGGATTGCTCACCACGCATGGACGCGTTTAAGACAGGTCCGCGCTACGCTTGTTTTCCGCTCCGGAGGATTTACATATTGTTGTGGTGGCCGCGCTGAAGATGGCGATGAATGTCCGGCCAAAATTCTTTCAACTCGTAAGCGACGGAATCCCACCCAATTTGTGTTCCCAAAACCTTGAGGTTGCTACCAAGCGTCCGGGGGCCGGGATGGTAGGCATTGGAAATGGCGGCGGCCAGGCCATTACCGAGGAGTTCAGAGAAGTTGAACTGAGTCTTTCCCGAGTCCGAGCGCGTGATCAAAACCCGCACGGCGGCGTACGCGGCCCGGTGGAGGAACTTTCCTTTTCCCATCTGGTAGTAACGCGGATCTTGTCGCAGCAAAGCAGGGAATACGGCGCCGCTCCCGAAGTTTCCGATGGCGTTGTCGGCAAACGCCGTTCCGTAGCGTTTGGAATAGCCAATAAGCCCCTGCCCATAGGTGGGGTTGGTGTTGTCGGCTTGATTGACGGAAGCTTCCACACCGATGAAAGCGAGTTCAACGGGGTCGAAAGTCCCCTCCGCCACCAGCTTGAATTTTTGCCCGGTCGTAAGCGGAGGTAGCGAGGAGGCCTTTTCCACGGTCAAGTAGTTGGGCAGCGTCCAGAAGATTCGGTCATTTTGCGGAGTTTGAGGGCTAGGAGCAGGTTGGCCTTCGACGGCTCCCGGATCGTTCGCAGACTTGGTTTGGGTTTGTGGTGTCGCCGTTTGGGTCTGTGGTGTCGCCGGAGGGGGTGACTGCCCCACCTCTTGGGCCAGCAGTTGATGAGACAGCCCAAGTGTGAAGACAAATAGGATGCCCAGAGCGCCGCCGCGTGGCCAGAGGATCCGGTTAATCATCAGCTTATCTTTCTCCACGCTACCGAATCGGCACAGTACATCTTCTAGCGCCCTTTGCGGACCGGCCACGTTACTTGTTTGACGCATAAAATCCTATCAAAGTTACTTATGGCTGTATCTTATTGAAAACAATTAACAATATTTAACGTTTGGGGCCAAATCGTCTCCAGGCGGGGTCATAGGTGGCGCCCAAACCACTGGACGCTGCGAAAGATCACTTCCTGCTCCCAGGGAATGGACGTATAGACGTGGTCCGCTCCCGCGATGATGGCGAGCTCCTTGACGTCGGCGCCGGCAGCCTGGAAGAAGTCGCGGGCATGGGAAACCGGGATAGCCTCGTCCTTTTCCGGATGGACGATCAGCGTTGGACCTTTGTAGCGTGCGAGATGGCGTATGGGTTCGACCTTCAGCACGTCCTCGATAAGGCGCGAGGAGATTTCGCAGGCGTCGAATTCGACGGCGCCCGGCTTGCCCGGAATCTTCTTGGCCGATTGCTTGAACAGTTCGCGCAGGCGAGCCGTATGCGCGACGGCGCTCCACAGCACCACCGCCTTTGCCTGGACGCTGAGCGCGAGGGCCGCGGCCACCGCTCCTCCCAGGGAAAGTCCCAGCAGGCCCACGCGCTCCGGGTCGATGCCCGTCTGCGCGCGCAAGAAGGCCACGGCGGCGCGCCCGTCAGCAATCTCCCCCCGCAGGGTCATCTCCCGGAATTCGCCATCCGACTCCCCCGACCCATAGAAATCGAATCGCAAGGAGGCGAATCCCGCCTGGGCCAGGGCTCGCGAGCACTTCACGAACATCCAATGCGATTCCATGCGGTTGCCCGTAAATCCATGCAACAGCACCACCCCGGGTGCAGGCCACTCCAGCGCGGCGGCGGGCAAGTGCAACATCCCCCGCAGCATTTTGCCCGCGGGGTTGGGGAACTCCACAAATCGCTCAATTCCGGGATTCTTCACAGGATCATGACCTCTTGACACCTTCGACTTTACCAGATTGTGTCAAGGGATGGGATTCATTCGCGCTTTAGCACGGCCATCCCGGTCAGGAACATCGCAAAAGCCCTGCTGCGTCCTCGGGACCCACGCGGCCGTCAGTCGCCTTGCACGAATTCGCGATAGGGCCGGTCGCAAGCGCATTCGCGAACTTCGTCCAGGTCAGTCGTCTCCTTGTCAGTATGGCAGTAATGATGGCAAATGAATTTGTAGACCTTTGCCGCCGCACGCGGCTTGGTGTCGCCAGTTTCAATTTTGTAGCGGCATTTCTTCCAGGGGCCGGTAGCCCAGAGTTTCGCTTCTCAGAAACTCTGCGGCTTTTTGCTCTTCTGCGGGCCAAGCCAGATCATCATGCGTGACGTTCCGCGAAAACAAGATTCGCACAACACCATAGAGTCCACATGTTAACCAACGAGTGGACGTCCATCAAAATAAGAGCCGCAGAGTTTGAAATGCACAAACTCTGCTCCGAAAATAGGCGCTAAGTGCTTTATTTTCAGCAAGGGTATTTCTCGGGCCGGGGCGCCTATTTTCGTGCTTCGGGGTGTCACAAAGCGCCGTGAGCGACTGCATGGCAATACCCTAAGATCTTGTTTTTTTAGCAAGATGTTCGTGCTATTTGAGGTATTAGGAGAATAAGAACGGTGTGATCGTTTGGTTGCGGCTCCGCCGGGCGGTGCTACCCACTTGCTGAACGGCGGGCCGCCGGCGATGGTTTCCGGAGAGGCGCCCGAAAGCCCGCGGAGCGGGTGTCATCATGTGGCCCACGGCGGCAGAAGGTGTGAAAAATTGCTTTCTTTACCGCCGAGGCGCTGAGACGCAGAGAAAAGGCCTTTTGTTTTCGAACCTCTGTGCCTCCGCGCCTCTGCGGTGAGGAATATGTCAGGGATTTGTTCACAGCCGATCATGAGCTAGCGCTCCCAACTTGGATGAAAATTGGCGATTCGGGGTCACGAACCACGTTAACGCTCGTCTTTTCACAGAGCTACGACGCTGCTGTCGGCAGAATCTATTTTCGAGAGAGCTTCTGGCGCTGTGGGCTACGACCTTTCGCCCCTTGGGGGCTTACATCGAACCCAAATTCGCCATTGTTTGGTGGGAAATCCCCTCTAACTTTTCTCTTGGACATTGAAAAACGCGGGGTAGGCTTCCTTCTTGGCGGCGCGCTGAATCAGCAGCGCGAGCTCGCGCGCGTGATAGTCACCCCACATGGAAGATTCACCGCAGGGCACTTGACGTCCAGGTGGGACGTAGTCCCAACCTCTCGGGCGATGATAAATCGAGTGGAGAATCAATCCCTGGTGGCGGGGATCGGTGGAAAGATACGGCGGGTCGAACAGCGTTTGGGCGATGGTGAGTGCGGCTTGGCGATAATCGTCACCACGACCGGCTGGCTCCGGCCGGTGATTTAGATAGGTTCCGAATCTCCAGAGCCCTTGAGCGGCGATGGCCGCCGCGGAGCTATCCACGGGCTCATAGGAATTGAACGGGTCACTCGGCTGCTTGAGCCAGTCACCGAGCTTGGTGAGATTCGGCGCGCCGGTATCCCAGTAAGGGATGCCGTCCGTGGCGGCTTGTTCGAGGTAGTAATCGCACGTTGCTTGCGCCGCCCGCCGCATCATGCTTTCGACTTTGCCGCGCCCCCCCAGCGTTTCCAATTCATGGTCGGGAAGAGTTTCGAGAAATTCCAATTGCTCGGCGTATCCACACATGATCCAAGCCAACGCGCGCGTCCACGTGGTGAAGGGCGAGTAGCCTTGCTGGGTGGACGGACAGCGGTAAGCGCCATCGGCGGGGTTGAAAAGCGATTCGTGGGCCACGCGCCCGCGCACATCATAGGCGTCGCGACTTTCTCCGTAATAGACGGCGAACTCCGCCGTCACCGCCGCGTGCTGCACCAGCCGGTCGAGGAGCGAGATGCGCCGGTCATTTTCACCCCGAAGCACGTGCCCCAGCCGGTGGGCAACAGCCAACGATCGCAAGGAACGGATGGTGTCCGCGAAAAGTGAATGGGCCCCGTTGAACGAATAAATATACCCGCGGCCGTCGCGCACCAGTGACCAGCGCGCCGCCTGGACGGCGCCGCTCGCCTCGAGCGCCAGCGCGTAGAATCGCTTCTCAAACTCGCTCGCCTCAATCCTGCCTTCGGTGGCCAGGCGCAGCAGGTTTCCGTAGGTGCTGACATTGTTGAATCCGTGATCGTGTACGCCCGTGTGGGTAACGTGCGCCGCCATGCGCTCCACGGTTTTGCGCCGGCCCCAATCCAGAAACCACGCCTCGCCCGTGGCGTCATACTGCACCAGCGCTGAGCCGTAGTGAAATCCCTCCGTCCACTCCGTCCAGTCGCGACCAACGTAGGCACCCTGCACGGTGAAAACCGGCGAACCTTGCGCGGACTCGAAGGCGGCCGCAATCTCGCGGATCTTCCCCGCGGAAAGATCGAAGAGGCGGTCAATCCGGGGGAGCAGCTTTTCCGGCGTCAAATCAGGGTCAATGCGAAGCATATTGGGAAGTCGATAGTCGATAGTTCATAGTCGAAAGTTGAAACCCTAAAACGCCGAGGGACAGTAACTTATCGCTTTGGACTCTTAACTCTCGACTATTGACTATCAACTTGCTCTACAGCCGCCTAATGTGGAATCCGCCATCCACGTTGAAGACCTCGCCCGTCGAGAACGGGAATTGATCCTGCGCGATGGCCACGACGGCGCGCCCGACGTCTTCGGGCGTTCCCCATCGCGCGATGGGGGTGAGGCCCTCGGCAATCAGGCGGTCGTATTTTCCTTTCACCGGGCCGGTCATGTCCGTCGCCATGATACCGGGACGAATCTCGTATACGCCAATTCCCTCCCCCGCCAGCCGCACGGCAAAGAGTTGCGTCATCATGGAGAGTCCCGCCTTGCTGATACAGTAGTCGCCACGATCGATGCTCGCCGTGTAGGCTGAGATCGAAGAGATGGTGATGACCTTGGGCCGCGGGCGCGCCGCATGTTCTGCCAGCCCGGCAAGCCAGAAGTTCGCCACCGCCTGCGTCAGGAAGAAGGGGCCCCGCAGGTTAACGCTGATCAGGCGGTTAAAGCTCTCCTCCGTAGCTTCCAGCAGGTCTTTTCGCTGGGCTGGAGCTATGCCCGCGTTGTTCACCAGAAGATCAATCCAACCGAAGCGGGCGGCGACAGCCTCGAGCATCTGCTCGCGATAGCGGGCCTCAGAAATGTCTGCGGGGAATGTTTCAAAGGACGCGCCGGAGCCGGCGGGCGCCGCCTCCTGGCACAATCGCACGCATTCCGCCGCCGGATCCTGTTTCGAAGTTACGAAGGCCCGATCGGCCTCAGCATAATAGTTGATGGCTACACTGTAGCCAGAGCGCGCTAAGGCAATGGCGATTCCCCGCCCGATTCCCCTCGACGCGCCGGTTACTAGAGCAACGGGTTTTTCACTAATCATGGCCTAATCTCAATCAGCTTGGGACCGAAAAAGTTCCGCAAGGCCGCTAGGTTAGCACGGGATTCTTCCAGCGTCGAGAAGGATTCCTTCAGGTAGACCGCGGGTTCTTCCGTCAGAATGATATTCAAAGTCCCGCCGCGGCTCATTTCCTATTGCGGGCATGCGCCGTCAGGTGGGTCGGCTGATAGAGACCCATCTCGACCCCGCTCGGGAGTAGGATGGTCGTATACGATCCCCACGCCGCTTTGCCAATTTCAGCGCACTTGACTTTTTTGGCTTTTAGCGACTTGACGAGCTCTGGCAAATCATTGCACATGAGATACAGGATTGTCCCCAGCATCGCGTGCCCGGCATGACGCTTCACAAAAGTCCTGTCGGCAGGGTGAACCGCAACTTCCGCCGGGGGCAATGCGAAGATCAGCCAACCCTCACCAACATCGACCGAGCGAAACCCCAGAACGTCGCGGAAAAAGGCTCGATCCGCTTCCGCATCCTTGCTGTAGATAAGTAAGTGGGCGCCGTTAATCATTGCGCCAGTTTACCACACGGCTGAATATCCTCAAGGCTGTTTAGGCGAAACGGCGCCACGAATTGAGGAAGGCTACATGGTTCATGCCGCGCTCACCGGCCCGTAAACGGGAATTACTTTTCGGAGATGCTGACCTCCCCCGAGTGCACATGCCGGATGCGAACCACAAAATCTCCGCCGGCAAGCGCCCGAACCGTGAATCCCTCCTCCGTGAGGTCGTTTCGTTCCGCCAAGGCGACGCCGCCGGCCGCGATGCTTCCAGGCTTAAACGATAGTCGAAGCACATCGGTGGCCGCCGCGTCAAAGGTCCGGTAGCGAATGCTATGCGCACCGTACTGAACGCGTTGCACGACGGACGACGACCGCAGCAAATGGGATTCTCCGGCGGGCGCCCATTCCGGAATCGCCCCCATAACCCAATTGAGATGCCGCAAGTAATCCGAGTAGCCGTCGCTGAACCAGTATTGACCGCCGAACCCCTGGCCGCAGCAGGAGATTCTTCCGTCCGAATCGGCAAAGTACGTGGCGTAGTTGAGGGAGCGAAAAGCGTCTTCACGCGCCTGGCCGTCGCCGGTCTTTTCGAAGTAGAGGGCGTTGATGGCGGCCCAGCGCGATGTGTCGCTGCCCAGTCCGGAACGCGAGCAGCAACCGGGTCCGTCGGGTGTTCCCTGCTCGTCAATCGCCCAGGCGCCGAAGAAGGGGCCCCTCCCCAGCCGCCGCCGCACCCAATCGATCAGATGTCCCACATGATTAGACCAGTGGGGATCAACCTCATCGGGATTGGGGCGGGTCAGAAGGTAGTAGGCCGTGTAGGTCGGAGCGGCTTGGTTGACGTTGTCCGTGTTCTTGGCGACGTCTTCAAAGTAACCGCTCCATTTGTCCCAAGCCTTGCTGCCGCCGCTGAGGGGATGGGCGCCCAGCCATGCTCGCGCCGTCTCGGCGGCCTTTCGGTAGCCTGCCGTGTCGCCCTCCTGCAATCGGATCAGCTCATCGAACAAACGCAGCGGCGAAGCGACGATTCCGCCGTACTCTTCTCTGGCCAGAACTTCGCCGGTCTTCCCATACACACGAAACGGCCACGGCGTGTGGTCATCATCTCCCGGGCGGACGTGGCTGGCCAGCGCATTCGCACAATGAATGGCCGCCTCCAGGTATTTCCGCTCACCCGTCATCTCGTAAAACAACGCATAGCCGATTCCTAATTCGCCGACTTTATCGGTTTCAACCCCCCCGTAAAAATCGTGCGGCATGTCCTGAATACAGTGGCCGTAGTCAGCCTGGTCATCGCAGTTGGTGGGGAACGGCACACTCGCCCAGTTCCAGTCCGCGGGCGTAGTGCCGTGCGCCAGCATGTGGTCCAGCATGACGCGAACCGCGGGCTGGGCCTCCTCATCTCCGGAATACGGATACCAAGCCACCAGTGAATCGACGAAGGAGCCAAACACCATGGCGGGATTGTGCTGCCAGTTCGTTCCTTGCAGGGTCTTGCCGTCGAACACGGAATTGATCAAATAGATCTTCAGGCCGGTGCCGGTGCGTTGATCGACGGGGACCTTGTGCTCGATGAAATCCCAGCCCAGGCGCAGCACATGGTCATACCCGCGGTTTTTTTCGGGCTCATACCACGCCAGAAGCTTGCCCTGCGAATCCAGCACTGCCGCGTGCCAAGGCAGTTGCGCATTGACGCGATCCTGCCCCGCCGCCGGCAAGCACACAACAAGAAGCAGAAAGGTCGCGGCCGTGATGCTCCACCCCCCGCGCCGCGTTGCAGTTGGCATTTTGCCCTCCTCGCCGTGCAGAATACACACAGGGTGGAATTTACTCTGACT
>JBEKAD010000228.1:0-7851 GCA_050018435.1 Terriglobia bacterium | reverse complement strand
GTACAGCTCGGGCTTTCCACATCCTCCATCCGGGAGAATACAGCATCACGACAGAGTTGTCCAGAACAAGTTATAAATGTTTAAGGCTAATGGCATTTGAAGGCCGGAACAAATTCACCCTGCAGAATAAGCACAGGGACTTGACGCGGCGCTGACGCCGGGAGATACTGTGCCCGTAGTGGCGTTGCGCGGCGGCGGCGAGATCCTATCAATTACAGCAGGGAAGAGCTTCGAGACCAGCGAAACCGAAAAGCCTTCTATTGTTAGTGTGGGTAGGACATGGGCGAGTGTGGAAACTTTCCGTTTCCCCTCCCTAAGTCTTGACCGTTCGTCGCCGCGCCTGTAGTGGCCTTACGGCCCCACTTAGTCCTGTCGAAACGGAGGTAACACACGTGCGAAAGTTCACTCTGCAGGCTCTTAGCGTCTTGTTAGTTGCGATGGCGCTTGCCCCCGGTTGCTCGAAGAAAGAGGTAGGCCCACCGCCCCCGGAGATAGCGCCAGACGGCGTCTCAGCCATTCCGGCGCCAGCGGACCGTGACACCACTATGACGCCGGTGGACAATGCGATTGCCGGCGCAGTCAAAGAGGTAAAGGCCAAGGTCCTTGACAAAGCAGCGAACGACGCGACCAAGGGCTTGGTGCGAATAAAGGTTCTCGACCTCGATGGGCCCATCGATGTCAGCGATAACACTCGCTTGGAAGTCTGGAAGCCGGGATCTGATCCGGAAGAACAAAAACCGGAGATGGGCGATTGGGCTTCCCACGAGCCCGCCGTCCCCCCGGGAACCTGGGACATCCGCCTCATTTACAGCGAGAGTGACATCTGCAAGGCGGAAGGATGGATTCGGAATGTAAGCTTTGTGGCAGGAAAGCTCTGGAAGGCGGAAGTCATATTTGCGGCGCCGATGCAGCGGGTCCGCATCTTCGGTACGCTCGGCGGAAAGGACGTCGCCGACAATATGCATGTTGATGTCTTTAAGTCGGGCACGGACCAGCAGGAGTTCCGACCTGTTACCAGTTTCTGGAGTACCCAAAAGGTGCCATTGCTGGCCGGAAACTACGATTTGCGCGTCACCTACGACAAAGACAATGTAAAGGCAAAAGGGGCGCTCATAGGCTTCGCCGTCGGCGGCAATCATGGCATTCAGAAGAAGACCGTCGCGCTCACCAAGCAGTAACGACGTGTGTTTCTGCGCGCATCGGGAAGTAGGGGTACGGCTTGCCGTACCCTCTCTATTCTTATCGCGCCACCGAACTAAGAGGGTACGGCAAGCCGTACCCCTACTTCCGGGCAGTGCTGTTGTCGAGATGCGTGGCGAGCCGGTTCTCAGTCAACAAGTTTGCGCAAAGGGACGGAAAAACCGGGGAGCAACGGGGTCGTCAGCGAGTCGGATGGCTTAAGGCTTGCCACCCGCGCGAAGCCTCGAGCCTTGCGGCGATAGATTTCCGCAGTGCACTCATCCGGATCGATCAACCAATATTCCTGCACGCCATAACGCGCATAGAGCTTAAGCTTGGTGGTGCGGTCGATTTCTGCGGTGGTTTCGGAAAGAACTTCCACAACCAGGTCGGGAGCACCCTGCACGTTCTTATCAGTGACGACCGAGGCGCGTTCCTTGGAAACATACAGAATATCCGGCTTGACGACATCGAAGAGAGAGAAGACAACGTCGAAGGGAGCAACGTAGACTTCACCGCAGCCCATTTCCTCCACAAAATTGCCCAGAACACGCGAAAGTTGGGTTACTACTCTTTGGTGCGCCCTCCAAGGTGAGGGGGTCACGAACAATTCTCCATCAATAATTTCGTACCGCCTGCCGTTGTTGGGCAGGAGGCAATAATCGTCGTAGGTCAGGCGAGTGTCCACGAGCATGGCTGAATCATATCACCCCCTACGAGATTAAGTCCCGCCGTGCTGCTTGTTGCCTTCATCAATGCCCTTCTGTTACACAACACCAGCCTGCGCAGACGGGAAATTCCGGGCCGCTGTGGTCATCCGTGTGCTGGCAACGTGTTGGGAAAGCTCTGTGGGTGTGTATATTCTCGCCAGCCATAAGGCCAAAAAGGAAATTCCGGGTAGATGCCGCCTTGGGCGCGGGCGGAATGTCACTTTAGATTGATCGTCCTCCCAAATTGAAGGCGGACCATCCCCCACGCGCACGCTTCTTGAGCGACCCAACCATTTCGACCGGGGGGAAACCGTGAAAAAATTCGCACGCGTACATATTCTGCAAGCGCTTTTGGTCGTGGCGGCCACGATATGCTTTTGCCATCTCGCTGCTGCCGCGTCCCAGGTGGTCTGGCAAATTGGCAGATTTGATCTGTCGTCTTCGGAATTCAACCTGCGCGGCGCCCCGCCGCCAAAGCCTGGCGCCGGTCAAGCTCAGAGCGACTTGGTTTACATCGTCGGCAAGAGCAAGGCGGATGCCGACTGGCCCGCTTTCCAGCCGGGTTCGTCAAACGGGAAGGCAGGCTTCCGGCCTCATCCTTACGCTATCCAGTTCGATCTGCCGTCGACCCCGCGAGGGTTGTACACGCTGAAGGTGGCGTTGCTCGTGGAAAGCCCTCGTGTGCCGCGCCTCGAGGTGGCGATCAACGGCCATCGCGCGCTGTACTTCCAGCATCCCGTGCTCGACTATTCCGGGGGCGATGTCAGCAGCGCCTTCCTGCCGAATTACTCCGCCGACACGGTCACGGCCGAGCTGCCCACAAATTTCTTGCGGCAGGGGGCCAACGAGCTGGTGTTGACGGCGAATGACGATCCCATTGAGCGCGACGACGTCACAAACTCCGGGCTCTATTACGACGCCCTGGAACTCGATCAAGACGCGGAAGCGAAGTTTTCATCCACCGAACTTTCAGTTCAGGCTCTGCCCACGATTTTCTATATGCAGAAAGAAAGCGGGCTGGCCGAGTTGGTGGATGTCTATGTTCGCCACAATTTCCCTTCCCCGGGAGGGCAGGCCGTCTTGACGCTGGGCAAAGCGAAATACACCGCCAAGCTCGCGCCCGGTTGGGACTTCGGCGAGCAAATGGTGGAGTTTGCCGTTGCGGAATTCCCCGCCGGCGCCAAGGGTGAAGTAGCCATCCGCCTGGGGGGCCACCCGCGACGCTTCCCCGTGACGCTGGAGCCCGCCAAGAAGTGGAATTTCTTCCTCGTGCCCCACACTCACCTCGATGTGGGTTACACCGATTACCAAGCCAAGGTGGCGGAAGCTCAAAGTCGCAGCCTCGACGAAGCGATTCAGATGATTCACGATCACCCGGATTTTCGTTTCAGCCCGGACGGTTATTGGTGCGTGCGGCAGTTTCTAGCGGAGCGCACCGACGAACAGAAACAGCTTCTTTTCCAGGCAGTGAAGGGGAAGAAGCTCTTTGTGCCGACGGTCGAGGCAAGTTTGCTCACGGGCTTCCCGGCCCTCGAAACGCTGATCCGTTCGCTCTACCCGGCTTTCGAGTTTAATCAGAAATATGGGGGGGACTCGGACTACGCTGACATCACGGACGTCCCCGCTTACTCATGGTCGTATGCCTCGGTGATGGCGGCGGCGGGACTGAAATACTTCGCCGCCGGCAGCGATAACTATCGCGCGCCCGTTCTGCTGCAAGGCCGCCTGCATGAGAAAGCTCCGTTCTGGTGGGTGGGCCCCGATGGTGGCCGAATCCTGATGTGGTACTCTCGCCACTATCACCAGATGAAGAGTCTGTTTGGATTGCCCCCGACGATTGCGGGCGGGCGCGATTCCTTGCCACTCTACCTCCAGATTTATTCGCGGCCTGACTACAAATCGGACGCCACCATCATCTACGGCACGCAGGTCGAGAACACCGACCTTTTCCCGCAACAAGCGACCCTGGTGGATGAGTGGAACAAGATTTACGCTTATCCCCACCTGAAATACTCGGGCTTTGCCGAGGCAATCGGTTACATTGCGGCGCAATTCGGCGACTCGATTCCGGTGGAGCGAGGCGACGGAGGCCCGTACTGGGAGGACGGCATCCCTTCCACGGCCCGCTCGGCGGCGCTCGAACGCGAAACGGAAATGCGCGCTCTGGGGGCGGAGAAGTTTTCCACCCTCAGCAGCTTTGTTAATCCGCGCCTACGGCCTGAGGCCGAAGTGCTCAAGCAACTTTGGAATGACATGGTTCTTTATGACGAGCACACCTGGGGAGATAACCGCAGCGTGTCGAATCCGCAGTGCCAGGAGGCGGTGCAGCAGTTGGCCACCAAAGAGGGCTTCGCCAGCGAAGCGAAGAAGCACGTTGACGACGTGCTCCAGCGGAGCCTGGCCGCGCTGGCGGACTATATCTACGATCCGCAGCGAACGGTGTTGGTATTCAACCCCTTGAGTTGGCAGCGTTCCAGTCTGGTGGAAATTGACTTGGACAAAGGGCTCGAACTCGTGGATTTGGCGACAAGCCAGACGGTTCCGTACGAGATCCTTTCCACCGGGCCGGCCTATCATCATGTCCGTTTCCTGGCGCAGGACGTGCCATCGGTGGGTTACAAGGCGTACGCAATGAAGCCCGCCCAACAACCGCAGCCAACTTCGCAGGTGGCCACGGAGGGGACGTTAGAGAATCAGTACTACCGGGTGGTTCTGGACACCGGGAGCGGAGCGGTAAAAAGTATTTTCGATAAGGAACTGAACAAGGAACTGGTCAACACCTCCAGCCCCTATCGCTTCGATCAATATCTCTACGTCACCGGAGCAGACCGGCTTCCTAACCGGGCGGTGCAATATAGTTCCGTCGTGCCCGTGCCTGAATTCTCCATCCACGGCGCCGGCAGCGGGCGCTTGGTGTCCGTAACCCCTCAGCCCTTTGGCGTCGTGGCGCGCCTGGAAAGTCAGGGGGTGAACACGCCCAAGATCGAGACGGAAGTGATTCTGTTCAACGGCCAGAAAAAAATCGAATTCATTAACCGCGTGAACAAGACGGAGGTGTACACGAAGGAATCTGTTTATTTCGCCTTCCCCTTCGCCATGGAACATCCGCAATTCCGGTACGAGATTCAAAACGGCTTTGTGGACCCTAGCCGCGACCAACTGCCGGGCGCGGGAAAGGAATGGTTCTCCGTGCAGCACTGGGTTGCGGCGGAGGAAGGCGGAGTGTCCGTGGCGCTGGTGCCGGTGGATGCTTCGTTGGTCAGCTTGGGGGATATCTTTCGCGCCACCTGGCCGAAAGAATTCGGCCAGCGCCCGGGAACGATTTTCTCATACGTGATGAACAACTATTGGGACACCAACTATGCCGCGGGACAGGGAGGGGATTTCACCTTTCGTTACGTGCTGACCAGCGGCGATCACTTGCCGCCTGCCGGCTTGAGCCGCCTCGGGTGGGAAGAGATGACGCCCGCGGAAGTCGACCAGATAACCTCGCAGGATAAAGCCCTTGATTCCCCACGGCCCCTGGATGCGGCGCAAGGCAGCTTCGTACAGGTGGACCAACCCAACGTGGTTCTGGTGACTTGGAAGATGGCCGAGGACGGCGACGGAACGATTTTGCGCTTTCTGGAAGTCGGTGGCCAAGCGAAACCAGTGGACGTGCAAATTCCCCGTCTGGATGTGAAGTCGGCGTGGAGCAGTGACGCTCTGGAAAGAAAACAAGCCGCACTTGAAACCTCTGCGCACGGCTTCCGCTTTTCCGTCAAGCCGTTTCAGATCGTCACCGTGCGCCTGGAGGGAGCAGGGAACGTTCGTTAATGCAGTGACGAGTGAAGAGTGAAGAGTGAAGAGTGAAGAGCAACTGAAAGACGAAAATCGAAACTCGAAATTCGAAACTCGCCGCGATTTTCGAGTTTCGATTTTCGACTTTCGATTCTTGCTTGCTCGTCACTCGCCACTCGTCACTGCTTTGTTGAACTCTGCCCGCAGCCAGTGTAAGATTTTAACCGTTGAAGGGTGGCTGGCGGCAAAGAGGGCTTGATTCGCGCGGCAGCGCCCCATCGACTCTGCTATGTGGTGGGAGAAAAAAACTCGGCCGGTGGCGGAACCTTCAAGTATCCGTCCAGTAGAGGCCCCGCCGGCGCCTCCGGAAGTGGAAACCTTTATGAGCGAACCGACACCGAAGTCGACAAATTTATCCGCGGCAGGAAGCCCGCACACCCTTTTGGGCCGCACGGTGGTGGCGCAAGGGCAGTTATCCGCCGGCGAGGATCTGCTGATCGAAGGGCAATTCGAGGGAAACATCAGTCTCGATGACCATTGCTTGACGGTGGGTAAGGAAGGCCACGTCAAAGCGGAAATCCATGCCCGGCAAGTGGTGATTCTGGGATCGGTAACCGGCAACCTTGCGGCTCGCGAAAAGATTGAGATCCGACGCACCGGACATGTGGTGGGTGATCTCATTGCCGCGACGGTGGCAATTGAAGAGGGCGCCTACTTTAAGGGAAGCATTGATATCGCGCGGGAGGACGGGTCAGAGGCCTCGCGCGATGTAGCCGCCCCGAGCACCTTAAAGACCAGCGTCTAAGCATAGCGGGTTCGGCCGAAGGAAGGAGCGGCGAGTTTGCCTCGCCGTGATCCTGTGGGGGCCGCGCGCTCGAGCGTAGACGCGAACAAGTCACCACGGGCTCATGCGACCACAACGGGCCTTTCCCTTCGTCGCCCCAGCCTCACAAGGAGCAAGGCTGCCCGAAGCGTGCAGCTTGAGATGGCGCTAAGCAAAAGCCAGGAAGGGATGGGGCGGACGGCTGCCGCCTCGCCGTCCACCAGCCGTGGTCTCCAATGGCTGTGGCAACATCTCTCGCATCTGCGCCATCCCCACTGCTTTGAGTGCGGTCCCCTCTATCAATCCACTTTAGACGTCTTGCTGTTGCGAGGCGCCAAGCTTTACGTCGCGGACCTCATTACTCCCGCCCAGCAAAGCAATTCGATTTTCTGGTCGCGACAGGGCAAGGCGCCGGTCTTCCTGATCGACGATTTCCTGGCCCAGATCCCCCCGATCCCTCCCGAATCGCTTTCGGCGATTTGCTGCTGGGGCCTACTGGACTTGCTCCCGCGCGAGGGGCTGCCCCTGTTGGTTGAGCGCTTCCATTCCTACCTTCAGCCCAGCGGCGTGCTCTTCTCCATTCTGCGCGAACCGCACGTCGCGACGGGCGCCGAAACCCGCTGGTGGTTCGAAAGCCTCGCGGTCCTCGGGTCGAGCGACACCCGCCAAAAACCTTTTCCCTACCCCGCACTTACCAACCGTGAGATGGAACGGCTCTTCCCCGGCGGCAACGTCAAGACCTTCCTGACGCGCTCCGGCCGCCGCGAAGTGTTGGGAGTTAAGTAACGCCCGCTTGGCCCGCTTTCTTCATGAATTTCATGCCCCGATGACGCCCGACCCCAATCATTCGCGGCTGCGAACCTGACCCCATATCCCGCCTGGAAAACACTGAGGGTGGCAAGCGGGGTAAGGAAGCTGTTTATACTAACCCTGTCAAGCAATTTAAAAATGTTACTTTTGATGGATCGTCCTGCAATTTAAGAATGTTACCCGTTGTCGTCATTTTTTCCTTTCATTTTTAGGTTCCTGTCCCGAAAGTGTAATTGGGGATAACGTCCACTGGAAGTAAGTGGTTAGCGAGAAGGAGAGCACCTCAACCTGTATGCTTTTGTGAGTTGCTGACAACAACCACGAAAGGAGCAGAGGCGAGGTGCTCATCGAGACCTTTATCAGAAAACAGCTGGCCTTGAAAGCTCACCGGGTGACGAAGGTCGAAGAGACCGGGGAGCAGATGGTAGTTCACATTGATCGACTGGGGAAGCGGCTGCTGCGTTGCGGGGTCTGCCGGCAACGATGCCGGCAGGTGCACAGCATCCGGAAAGAGCGGCAGTGGCGGGACCTGTCGATGAGAAAAACGAC
>JBEKAD010000227.1:0-7896 GCA_050018435.1 Terriglobia bacterium | reverse complement strand
CCTTGCGGTCCCCCCTCTCCCCCAAGGGGGAGAGGGTAGAAATCTTCAGTTGTCAGCGCGATCTTCTTTTTGTGTAGAGAGAGTCACGATCATAGCGCCAAAACTAAGAATTCATTTTCCCTCGCCCCCTTGGGGGAGAAGGGGGACCGCAAGGCGGTGGGTGAGGGGGTCTCTCCGGAACATATGATTTCCTCAAACCCCTTATGTGAGCAGTATTGGAGTTACGCCGTCTTACTCAGCCGCGCGGCCCTCGCCCGCCTTCCGCTTGTAACCGTACTCCTTTTTAAGTTTGTAGGTGATGCTGTCCACCAAAGCCTGCCAACTAGCCTCGATCAGGTTTTCGGAAACGCCCACGGTCCCCCAGGTGTCATGGCCATCGCTGGATTCGATGAGCACGCGAACCTTGGCGTCGGTGGCGCCTTTGGGGTTCAGTACGCGAACTTTATAATCGGTCAAGCGGATGTCCTTAATGCAGGGGAAGAAAGTGGTCAGTGACTTCCTTAAGGCTCTGTCCAAGGCGCTGACCGGGCCTACGCCTTCCGCTGCGGTGTGTTCTTCTTTGCCGTCCACACGTAGCTTGATGACGGCTTCCGAATAGGGCTCGCCCTCTCCCTTCTTTTCCGTGATCAGGCGAAAACCATCCAGCTCAAAGAACTCTTTGGCGTGATGCACCAGCTTGTCGAAGAGCATCTCAAAGGACGCTTCCGCCCCCTCAAACTGGTAGCCGTCGTGTTCCATCTCCTTGAGTTTCTCCACCACCACTTTGGCGTCGGGAGAGGATTGGTCGATCCGGAGTCCCCGTTCCACCGCCTTGTAGATCACATTGCTCTTGCCCGAAAGCTCCGAAACCAGGACGCGCCGTTCGTTGCCGACCACGGTGGGGTCCACGTGCTCGTAAGCGGAGGTCGCTTTCATCACCGCGCTCACATGAATGCCGCCTTTGTGGGCAAACGCGCTCTTGCCGACGTAGGGCAGATCCTGGCGATGCGGCAGGTTGGCCAGCTCGCTGACGTAATGCGACACTTCCGTAAGGTGCTTGAGGTTCTCTTTGCCAATCGAGCGCATTCCCAGCTTTAACTCGAGGTTGGCAATCACCGAGCACAGGTTGGCGTTCCCGCACCGTTCGCCATAGCCGTTGATCGTCCCTTGCACCTGCACGGCCCCCAGTTGCACGGCGGCAATCGAATTGGCAACCGCCATCTCGCAATCGTTGTGCGTGTGAATTCCCAAAGGAGCTTTGGCCTGTTTGGCCACAGCTTGAAAACGCTCGCGAAGGTCGGAGGTCAGCGTACCGCCATTGGTGTCGCACAATACCAGGAAGTCGGCTCCCGCCTCTTCCGCGGCCTGGAGCGTGGCGAGGGCATAGGCCGGGTCGGCTTTGAACCCGTCAAAGAAATGCTCGGCGTCATAGATCACTTCCCGGCCATGGGATTTCAGGAAGGCTATGGAATTCCGAATCAGGTCGAGGTTTTCCTTTAGCGAAACACCCAGGGCTACTTTGACGTGCAGGTCCCAGGTCTTCCCGAAGATCGTCACCACCGGCGTGCCGGCTTCGATCAATGCTTGCAAATTCCGGTCGTGGGCCACACCGTGGCGCGGGTGGCAGGTGCTGCCAAACGCTGCGAGCTTGGCATGTTTCAATTTCAGCTCCTGCGCGCGTTGGAAAAAGGCCACGTCCTTGGCGTTCGAGCCGGGCCAACCGCCTTCGATATAGTCCACTCCCAAATCATCGAGTTTCCTGACGATGTGGAGCTTGTCTTCCAAGGAAAACGAGATGTTTTCGCCCTGTGAACCGTCCCGCAGCGTCGTATCGTAGATCTGAATCTTCTTCATAGTTTCACTTGATCCTGGAAAATCAGGATAGCGTGAGAATGACCAATCCACGGCAATAAGTCAATGTCCCTCCCTGAACAGTAGTGGTGTCATTTGCGAGACTCGGGCGCTCACATATGCAGTCATTCCCGCGAAGCTTGTTCCCGCGAAGGCGGGAAGCGGGAATCCACTGCGCAAGCCAATGGGAATTGGCCGAAGACGGACTGGATTCCCGCCTTCGCGGGAATGACCAGTGTTTCGAAGGGGATCCCGTTCCCAATGACACCAGCAAGGCGAGGCTGGCTCTTCGCCTGTTTTGCGGCTATATTACTGGATATAGGCGGAGGCACGCGACGACCAACACCTCACAAGAGCGAGCGTTAAGGAACTACCGCAAATGCTGTTCGCGGGCCGCATCCTTCCGTTCGACGAGAAAGCGGGGCTTATCTGGGTGCGGCTGATGGCCAAGGGGACAGCCAGGGGAACGCCGCGGAGCGCCCTCGACATGATCATCGCCGCCGTGGCCGAAGCGAATGATTGCATCGTGGTTACTGACAACGAAAAGCACTTTGGCGGTCTGAAGGTCGTTAATCCTTTGCGGGCCCCAGCCTGAACGGGTAGGGAGTAGCGCAGGGTTGGGCGTAGTTTGCCCTACTCTACGGTCCGTAATCTAAAATCCTCAGTGAGCAGGGGCCAAGCACACAGAGGAGGGACAACACGACATGAAGCATTTGCGCTTCGTTTCAGGAATCCTGCTCATCATAAGTATCTGCATGGGGGGCCGTGCGGCAGAGAACAAGGCATGTCCCTGGAATCTCCGGGCTCTTTCGGTTGCGCCCAAGGTTTTTGAAGATCCGCAGCGCAGCACATCCGACGTCAGAGCGATCTTCTATGAGGGCGTGCCCTGGAAAGGTCATCCGACCCGGGTGTTTGCTTACTACGGTCTGCCCGAGGTGGAGGGGAAGGAAAAGGTCCCAGCCATGGTCCTGGTCCACGGCGGTGGTGGATCGGCGTTCATTCCATGGGTACGGCTGTGGGTCAGCCGGGGGTATGCCGCGATAGCCATGGACACGTGCGGATGCGTGAGCAGCGGAGCGTTCAGTGGCCCCCATCCGCGTCATGACTACGGTGGTCCCCCGGGTTGGGGTGGGTTCAATCAGATTGATCAGCCGACCGAGGATCAGTGGACCTACCACGCCGTGGCGGCCGTTATCCTGGCTAATTCGCTGCTCCGATCGCTTCCCCACGTTGATCCGAACAGGATTGGTTTGACGGGCGTGTCCTGGGGCGGATACCTGGTGTGCATCGTGGCAGGAGTTGACCACCGCTTCCGGTTCGCGGCTCCCGTCTACGGCTGTGGGTTCCTGGGAGATGACTCTGTATGGCTGGGTGAATTCCGGAAGATGGGGGAGGACAAAGCAAGCAAGTGGCTAGGGTTATGGGACCCGGCGGCATATCTTCCCCACGTGCGGGTACCGATGTTGTGGGTCGACGGTACCAACGACTTCGCGTATCCCTTGGACTCGTTGCAGAGGTCGTACCGACTACCCCAAAGCCCACGGACTCTGTGTGTACGTGTGCGCATGCCCCATGGGCACGGCGGACCTGGTGAGAATCCCAAAGAGATCCAGGCGATGGCTGAGTCGCTGTTTAGGAAAGGAGTGCCCCTGGCCCGAATTGATAAGAGCGGCCGTGAAGGCCTTAATGCTTGGGCGGTGTTTAAGACTAAAGCCCCCATCACCAAAGCCGAACTAAACTACACCTCGGGTACGGGCCAATGGCAAACCCGGAGATGGGAGACGATTCCAGCAACGTTGGTCGCGAAAGGGGGAAAGGTTTCAGCCAGATTGCCGAAGGGAACCACCGTCTACTATTTTAACCTTCTCGACAACCGGGACCTCGTCGTCAGCAGCGAGCACGAAGAGTTGTTGCTGAATAAGGCGAATGGCGGAGGCGTCCAATAGCCGACCGCGCAGCGCGTAGCGCAGACCTCCGCCTCTGAGGTCTGCGGTTCTTCCCTGGACTCGCGCTCCCGAACCCGAAGGGTGGCGTCCGTCTTAGAAATTTACAGTTTTTGCAAAGGAAGAACCGCGGACCCCGAAAGCGGGGGTCCGCGCTACCGCCTTTTTATCCTGTCCATCCTGCCCATCGATGTGAATAGCGTCAGGCGGAAAGCTTCCAGGGGTCGCGGTACTCGCACGAGAGGTATTGCTCGGCGTCCGGCCCCCCGGAAATCAGCTTTTGGTTGGCCACGTCCCACACCAGACGCTGCTGGCTGCGGTAGGAGACGTTTCCCAGCAGGCAGGCGCTGGTGGAGCGGTGACCGATTTCCACGTCGCTGATCGGCCGCTGCCGCGACTTCACGCAATCGATGAAATTCCGCACGTGGGAGTATCCAGAATCATTTATGGAGGACATCTTCATTTCCGGCGCCTGCCCCACTGCCTTGTCGTCACGGCGGCGAGTTTCCGGGAACAATTCAAAACCGCTCCGGTCCACAAACAAGGTTCCATCCGTCCCGTGAAATTGGATTCCATAACCCTTGCCATACATCGAATTGGCATTATCCCAGCGGTGTTCATACACACAAACGAATGAGGGGTTTTCATACTCATAACACACTTCCAGGGTGTCAGGGGTCTGGGAGTTATCCTGGTCGTAGTATTTCCCGCCCAGGGCGCAAATTACCCGCGGGCCTTCCACCTGCATGGCCATTTGCACGATGTCAATCAGGTGCACGCCCCAGTCCGTCATCATTCCCCCGGCGTAATCCCAGAAATAGCGGAAGGTGGACCAACCCTTCGGACTCATGCCCACCCAGCGGTTGACATTGAAAGGCACCTTGGGCGCGGGTCCGAGCCAGAGGTCCCAATCGAGCCCTGCCGGCGGATCGGAATCGGGAGGATTGCCAATGCCGTGAGGATAGCTATTGCCATAAGTCCACGTCCGAACAAAGCTGATCTTTCCCAAGCTGCCGCTCTGCACAATCTCGGCGGCCTTTTGAAAATGAATGCCGGAGCGCTGCTGCGTTCCCAGTTGCACCACACGGTTGTACTTTCGCGCGGCTTCCACCACGATCTGGCCTTCACGGATATCGTGCGAGAGCGGCTTCTCGACGTAGACGTCTTTGCCCGCCTTGCAGGCCTCGACGGTGGGCAAGGAGTGCCAATGGTCAGGCGTGGCCACCAGCACCGCATCGATATCCTTGCGGTCGAGGATTTGGCGAAAATCCTTGTAGGTTTGCGCCTGGCCGCCGGCGGCTTCCACGGCCAACGCCAAGTTGGGCTCATACACGTCGCAAACCGCGACCACTTCCACGTCCGGCTGGCGAGCGAAGTTCTTTGTGTCGCCCCGGCCTTGATGTCCGGGCCCAATCACCCCCACGCGAACCTTATCGCTGGCGGCTACCGCCGGACGGCCCGCGGAAAATGCCAAACCCCCAGCCGTGCCTTGCGCGGCACGTTTTATGAAGTCGCGCCGTGTAATATCAGAACTCATCTCAAACCCTCCCCTGCTCAGAAGGAGCATCTACTCCGGCTTCGCCGCTTCTTCTACAAAATTGTGTTCAAGAACTTTGGTGGGCTCGGCCATCACGATGATGCGATCCAAATCGAAGTCCTTATACAAATCGAGGCAAAACAGGTCGGCATACTCCGTATAGTCGATGGGCTTATCCAGGAGGTACTGAAGGCTGTGCATTCCCCCTTGGACGGCCACCTCGGAAAACGCGTGGGGCGCGAGGGCCGTAGCAACCAGCGCTTCCACCTGGCTGCGGATGCCGGTGCTCTCAATCCGCACCGAGGGAGCGTGCCACTGGTCTTGCCCCCAATGGCTGAGGGCGATCAGTTGCGCAGCCTCCAGGCCCAGCGAGCGATTGCCCGCGGCCGCCAGCATCTCGGGAAATAAAAACAAGGGTCCCTCGGGAGCCGCATCACCTGTGAACACCAGATCCAGAACCAGCACTTGCTCATTTCGATCCATGCGGTCGGCAATTTCCGGCATGCGGTCCCAAACCTCCGCGGCGCCGCCCTTCTTGCCCTTATCGTTGATCACGATGGTCAGCGGCGCGCCCTCCGGCGTGGGAATATCCTTCAACCAAACTCCCGTGGCGCTCAGGCCGTTGCTCAGCAAGAAGCGGTAAGAGACCGATTCAACGCCGTTATGCTTCGTATTGGCGACCGCCCAAACCTGTTGCACGGTCACTGGATGGTAGCGAAGGACCTCTTGGAGCTTGCTCCTCTCCGTTTCCGCCCAGGCCGCCTTGCCGGCAGAATCTGAAGGAATGGTTGGGCGCGTAATGCCCACCGCAAGTTTCCTGGCCAATCCCAGGATGGTCAGGTTATCCGGCGGCAACCCCACCACCAATTCGCTATAGTTCTTGATGTCTTCTCCCACATCGATTTCCTCGTTGCGGGCGGACAATCCAAAGTATTTCGCCAAGAACCCGTAGGCTTGACGGCGGTCATCGAGCTCATAATTGTGGGCCGAAATGGTGGTGTTTTCGTGAAACTGAAGTGCATCCTCCTTCCCATACAATCGAAAGAAGGGTCGCACGGCTTCGTAGATGTAAGGCTTCACCAAGGGAGCGCGAAAACAGCAGTCGTCTTCGGCATTATTGATCTCCAGGGTTGGCCGGGGGGCCCGAATCGCCGTCAGGGTCGAGTAGTCCTGCCCTACCAAAAGGTCCGAAGCGCTCTGCTCAATGTCCCCGGCTTCGGTGAGAGGGGCAAGCGCCAATCTTCCTTCCAGCGTCGTATACCCCGCCACGGGGATGGATACGTTTACCCTTTCGTCGAGTGAACTCAAAATGATGGTCTGCCAGCCGCCGCCGGACAACCCCGTAACCGCGATGCGCTTTTGATCAACGTTGGGGTGTTGCCATAAATAGTCGAGCCCGCGGCGCATCGCCAGATAGAACAATCCCTCCAGATTCGCACCTACCAAATCCAGGTGCCCGCCAAACGAATGGCCGTTTTGCTTGTCAAAGAGTTCACCCATGCCCAGCCACTCGAGGTTTAACGCCATTATGCCTCGCAGGGCTTCATTGATGCACAGCTTCTGTTGGAACTCTACCGCCTTGCCAATCGCGCGATGATGCCCCATCACGTTCAGCACGGCGGGCACCTTGCCTTGTAGGTTCTCCGGCTCGTAAAGGAGCGCGGTGGAATAGAATCCCGGCACAACCTCATAGCGCAGCTTCCGCAACCGGTATCCCTTTCCGGAAGGAATGGTTCCCAAATCTTCGAATCGCGGCGGCGAGTTGACCCACTCACTCGGCCATCCATGAAACACGACGTTGTCCAGCACGCGCTTGCGAATTTGTTCCCCCTCACTGGTCCACATTTCAGGCGTGGAAATGGGCGGGAGCTTGGGAACTTGTTTCATCAGATACTCTTGCAGTTGGAACTCCATCACCGAAGGCGACTGGAGATCTTTCTCCAAGATGGGCTTCAACTGGTACGGCGTGCTCTGGGCCCGCAACAGGGACGTGATGAGAAGTACGAAAAGGGTCAGCAAGCCTCGCTGCTTCATGGTTCCTCCTAGGGGGGCATTGGTTTGAATCTGATCATCTCAAACTGGCTGTAGTTTGAGCCGCCTTGTCATTCTTATCTTTCACCGCGTCCTGCGTTCCGACGAAGGCCATGATCCTCTCGGAACCGAGCGGCGATTTTGTGGGCATGTGAAAATCTCCTCCGAAGCGGATTCTTAGGTCGTGGCCACCTTTTCTGTGATGTACTGCAACCGGTCCCACTCGCAATCGGCTGTCACCATGTCGCTGACACCGAGGATGAAATGACTTTTATGGGCACAGCCTTCCACGGTGTCATCGACGGAACGCCGGAACTCGTCTTCTGGTGTGCTGCTGGCGCATAGCAGGGTGGAGGGAATCCCGCCCCAAATCGTAACGTGCTCGCCGAAGTTGACACGAATTTCGTCCAGGCGGCATCGGGTCATCGGGTAGGGGCACACGGAATCAGCGATATCGAATCCGGCGCGCCGGTACAGAGGGAAAAGCCGTTGGTTCTCGCCGTCGGTGTGGGTCATCAGGTATTTGCCCCGGCGATGCAGCACCTCGGCGTAATC
>JBEKAD010000226.1:0-7922 GCA_050018435.1 Terriglobia bacterium | reverse complement strand
CAAGCTGACGGCCTGCGTGGTGGGGGGCATGGCGCTCCTTTTCTCGATCTATGGGTATTGGAACCTGCGCCTTTGGCGGCAATCGCAGCAGGAAATCATCTTCCAGAGCGCCGACCGCATCAGCGACACGATTCGCCGCAGCATACGCTACTCGATGCTGCGCAACGAGCGCGAGGAAGTTTTCCACATCATCAACACCATCGGGCACGAAAATGGCATCAGCCGCATCCGCATTTTTAATCGGGAAGGAAAGATCAGTTTTTCCACCGACGACCAAGAGGTCGGCCGGTTTGTGGATAAGAAAGCGGAGGCATGTTACGCCTGTCACGCGCAGGCCCAACCTCTGGCGCGGCTCGACCGGCCCGACCGGATGCGCATTTACAACGCGCGCGACGGGACGCGGGTGCTGGGGCTGATCCGGCCCATCGAAAACGAGGCGGATTGTTCGAACGCCGCCTGCCACGCCCACACCGGCAGCAGCCAAGTGCTGGGCGTGCTTGATACGAATGTCTCGCTAGCCGCCATGGACCTTGCCGTGGCGCAGCACGAGCGCCGGGCGGTGATCTTCACCGCTGCCTCGCTTCTCGTCGTGAGCCTATTCACCGCCTGGCTGATTTGGCTGACCGTACACAAGCCGGTGCGCCAGCTCACGGAGGGCACGCGCGCCGTGGCCCAGGGCGACCTGGATTATCTGCTGCCCGAGACAAGCCAGGACGAGATCGGCAGCCTGGCCGTTTCCTTCAATCAAATGACCCAGGAACTCAAGAAGGCGCGAGCGGAAAACCGCCAGTGGACGCAAACCCTGGAAGGCCGCGTGCGCCAGAAGACCGGAGAACTCGAACGCGCCTATTGCAGCCTGACGCAATCGGAGAAGATGGCCTCCCTCGGCAAGTTGGCGGCGGTGGTGGCGCATGAAATCAACAATCCCCTGGCCGGCATCCTGACCTACAGCAAGCTGGTGTCGCGCATGGCGGACAAGGGTTTCAACGAGAACCGGCGCTTGGCGGAGGCCAAAGGCTACTTGCAGATCATCGAGGGGGAAAGCCGGCGCTGCGGCGGCATCGTCCAAAACCTGCTCACCTTCGCGCGCCAGACGCCCATCAATCCGCAGAAAAACGATTTGAATGCCGTCATCGAACGCTGTTTGCTGCTGGTAGGACATCAGATGACCCTCCAGGGCGTCGAGTTGCAGAAAAAGTTGGAGCCCCAGCTACCGCCGCTCTATTGTGACGCGGGGCAAGTGCAGCAGGCGCTGCTGGTGATCCTCATGAACGCGGTGGAAGCGATGCCGCAAGGCGGCCGACTGAGCATTGAGAGCGCTTACGACCCGGCACACCGCCTCGGTCGCGTGGTCGTGAGCGACCAAGGGCCGGGCATCCCGCCGGAGGTTCTTTCCCACATCTTCGAACCTTTCTTCACCACCAAGGAAGAGGGCAAAGGAACCGGACTGGGCCTGGCCATCGCCCTCGGCATCGTGCAGCAACACGGAGGAAACATCGAGGTGGCGTCCACCGCGCAGAAAGGAACGGCGTTCACCGTATTGCTGCCGGAGGAACCGGCGAGAATTGACGATTGACGATTGTCGATTGTCGATTGACTCGGAATTGACGATTGATGATTGTCGATTGACGATTGAAAAAAGAGAACGGCCGGAGAAACTAACATTTATTGAAAGGATCGTGTGTTGATGATGGCCGATTGAGGTTTGACGACGAAGAAATCTTCCTTCGCTGCCAATCGACGACCGTCCATCGTCAATCGACAATTCCATGACTCCGAATGAAATGAAGTCAAGGACCAAGGCATTTGCGTTGCGCGTCATCAAGCTGGTTGGCGCATTGCCTCGCAATACAACCGGCCAGATTATTGGCCGGCAACTACTGCGCTCGGCAACCTCAGTAGGAGCAAACTATAGGGCCGCCTGCCGGGCGCAGTCGCGCGCCGAGTTCGCAGCGAAACTCTCCATTGTTGTCGAAGAGGCAGACGAAAGCCTTTATTGGCTGGAGTTATTGGAGGAATCGAGCCTGATCAAACCCGAGCGCTTAACCGAGCTGCTGAAAGAAGTGAATGAGTTGTTGGCGATCAGTGTCTCAGCGCGCAAGACAGCAAAACAGAGGATTGACGAAAGAATGGTCGATTGACGATTGACGATTGAATTGATGGTCGATTTTCCATTGCCCATGGACGATTGAAATGATGGTCGGTTGACGATTGTGGATTGTCAATTGAAAGACGGCGACATGAGAGATTTACGATACTCGATTGTCGATGGCAGATTGACAACAAGGAATCTTCCTTCGCTGTCAATCGACAATCGGCAATCGACAATCGGCAATGGTTAATCGACAATCGAAAATCGACAATCGTAAAGCGTAAGGAGTACCTTATGAATCCCAAAGCTAGCTTGCTTATTGTGGACGACGAAAACGTGGTACGGGACTCGCTGGGAAAATGGTTCGAGGAAGAAGGTTACAGCGTGGACACTGCCAATAGCGCGCGCGAGGCGCTGCTGAAGCTGCCGCGCCAGCGTTGGGACCTGGCCCTGGTGGACATCAAGATGCCGGGCATGGACGGTCTCGAGCTGCACCGCAAGATCCGCGAGGTCGATCCTAACATCATCGTCATCATCATGACCGGCTACGCTTCTGTGGAAACCGCCGTGCAGGCGCTCAAGGATGGCGCCTATGACTACATCATGAAGCCCTTCGACCCCGATGACCTGGCCCACGCCGTCGCCAAGGCCCTCGAGCATCGCCGCACGCGGGAAGAAAACCTGCGCTTACGGGAGACCCTGGAGGAAGCTCAGGCGGTCGAGTTGGTGGGCCAGAGCCAGCCCATGCAGCGGGTACTCGAGAGCATCCGCACCGTAGCGCCCAATGACACCACCGTGCTCATTCACGGTGAGAGCGGCACGGGCAAGGAACTGGTGGCCCGCGCTATTCACAATCTGAGCCCCCGGCGCTTCATGCCCATGGTCACCATCCACTGCGGGGCGTTGACGGAAACGCTGCTGGAAAGCGAACTCTTCGGGCACGAGAAGGGCGCCTTCACCGGCGCGCAATACCGCAAAAAGGGCAAGTTCGAAGTCGCCGAGGGCGGCACGGTTTTTCTCGACGAGATTTCCGACATCAGCCTGAAGACGCAAACCGACCTGCTGCGCGTCCTCCAGGAAAAGGAGATCACGCGCGTGGGCGGCAACCAGACGATCAAAGTGGATTTCCGCGCCATTGCCGCCACGAACAAGGATTTGACGACGCTGGTCAAAGAGGGGACCTTCCGCCCCGACCTTTACTACCGCCTGGATGTTTTCGGCATCACGCTGCCGCCGCTGCGCGAGCGCAAAGAGGACATCCCGCTGCTCGTCGATCATTTCCTGCGCAAGTATTCGCGCGCCATGAACAAGCGATTCACCGGCATCAGCCGACCGGCGCTCGACGTCCTGATGAATTACCCCTGGCCGGGCAACGTCCGTGAGTTGGAGAACGCCATCGAACGCGCCATGGTGGTCGGGCGCGAGCCGGACATTCAGGCCGCGGATTTCCCTCTCCAGGTTTCGACGCCGCCCCCTCCGGAGGGTGGCCTGGCGCTCGAGGACGTGGAGCGCCGGCACATCCAGCACGTGCTCGAAGCTTGTGAGTGGAACCAGACGCGCGCCGCCAAGGCGCTCGGCATCGATCGCGTCACGCTCTACAATAAGATCAAGAAATACGGATTCCGGAAAGCGAGCGCAACTGCGCAATGAGAATCATCTCCTTGATGCCGGTTGGACGGGTCGACCGCGCCCTGCTGGAACCTCTCGCGGAGGGCCTGACGCAGCGGCTGCGCGTGGCTTGCTCCATTCAACCCAACGGCCTGGAGGCCGAATTCGCCTTCAATCCTCTGCGCCGGCAGTATCACTCCAGCGAGATCCTCAAGAAGATTCTCCAGAGGCCCCCGAGCGAAACTTGGAAGGTGTTAGGCGTCACGGAAATGGACCTCTACATTCCCGTCCTCACCTTCGTGTTCGGGGAAGCGCAACTCGCGGACGGCGGGGCGGTGGTCTCCACCCATCGCCTGCGCCAGGAGTTCTATGGCTTGCCCACCGACCCCGAACTCCTCCATGAACGCCTGCTGAAGGAAGCCCTCCACGAGCTGGGCCACACCTACGGCCTGCGCCATTGCCCGGATTACACCTGTGTGATGAGCGCCGCCAACGGCGTCGAACGCATCGACCTGAAGCGCGCCGAGTTTTGTTCCACCTGCGCCCAAACCCTGCCTGCTGATGAGCCGTGAGCTGCGCGCCTCGCCTGCCACCCGAACGGGAGCTTCCTGATCCCGTTGGTGTGGGCGGCAAACTCCCAAGTTCGCCCTTCCGCGGTGAAAAACCCTTGACAACCCCTTATAAACCCTTAATACCCCTTAAATGCCTTGCAAGACATTTATTTTCATCGATATAGCCTGACATATCGTTCTCATTCTTGGACTTTTCTGTTTTGTTTTCATGCACATAGCCGGATCAATCGGCATCCTTGACAGCTTTTTGCCGGCACGCCCCCAGACGGAGCCAGAACCTGACAATTCCGTAGGTTCAAAAGGTTGGAAAATTGGGTGGGGCCAGAAAAATCCCTAAAATCACGGCTCACAGCCTGTATTTTCAATCCGATGTTCAGATACTTCGGTCCGGCCATGTGCTCAAAGGACTGCGCCAGGAAGCCGCCCGTCCCGCAGCCGGGGTCGTAGACCGTTTCGCCGACCTTGGGGTCAATCACTCGGACCATGGCGCGAATAATCTCACGCGGCGTGAAGAATTGGCCGCCGTCGTTGCCTTTCTCTCCCATCTTCAGCAACAGGCCTTCGTAAATCTGCGACAAAGTGAAGACGTGCGTGGTGTCCACGTTTTCGCCGCTAATCTCGTGAACCTGGTCGAGAATATCCAAAAGGTTCCGCTCGGTATCGATGCGAGTCCGGTCAATGCCGGAGAAAATTTCGGAGATGACTTTTTGCCGGGCGGTGGCGTTCGGGCGCTCTTTCAGCTTCTTCAGGTGGGGAATCAATTCTCCATCTACAAAGCCTTTGAATGCGCCCAGCGTGCCGCCTTCCAATTCTTTTCGTCTCCATCCCGGTAGGGGCACGCCATGGCTCTCTGGTACGGGCACGCCATGGCGTGCCCCTACGTCATGTGTCCCCACATCTGGCGGCGCCGCCCAATCCTGCCAGCGAAAAGGTGCTTCCAGCGACGGCACATGCTCTGAGCCGACGGCCTCGGCGCGCTCGGCGTCCTTGGCTTCCTGCTCGTCCAGAATGCGGAGGAAGAGAATCCATGTCAGTTCAGGAACGTATTGCAGCGCCCCGGCGCAGTTCGAGCGGCGCATGATGTCACAGATGGATTTGATGGCGGCATTCAGCGATTGCTGGCTGCCGAAGGCTTTACCGTTACTATGCGGGTTCTTTACAGGTCGGGGCACGTGGGGTTATACCGCAAGACGCAAGTCTGCCGTCACCGGCAACTGGAACAGGTCACCGCGCAGAAGCCGGGTGGAAAAAAACATGACTTCCAGGTTTTCGATCTCGCCGGTGGAGGGGTTCAGCCGGGCTACCACATCATCACCCAGTTCCTCCGATTCCTGGTCGGCGTAAGGCAGACATTTATCGATATGCAAGATGTCGGCCTGACGGTCGTACTTGAAGGTCAAGTTCGCTTCCATTCTAAGACTCCTTCGGCAAGTTTTCTTGCCAGGTACGCGGTCACCATCCAGTGTCGTCCCGAGGGTTCGCTCAATACCACGGCCACCACGTGCTTCCCACCCCTTATACTATCAAACCAGCGCGAAAAGAGTCGGGCATTCGCAAGCCGACCGCTCCGGCGCACTTGGTCGGGGTCCGCCAGCGTCTGCCCTAGCTGGTCGCGATACGCCGGCAGCAGGTCGGGATGGCGCTCCCTTATGTGCTGCTCGCGCTCCTGCGTCAACTCCACATCGCCGAAAAGATAAGGACAGTTCATTAGCGCCATTATAACGCTCCGCTGAAAGCCCTGCGCAAAAGGGCGGTAGGGGCACGCCATGGCGTGACCGTACAAACCGCCCGTGAACGCGCCGCGCAACAGGGCGGTAGGGGCATGCCATGGCATGCCCTTGGACACGCCATGGCGTGTCCCTACAATTCACCCGCAAAGGCCCGGCGCAAGAGGGTAGCGGGCATTTTGTTAATGGCGTCCAGTTCTTCCTCGATCGCCTTGCGCGCTCGCTCTGCTGAGGCCACCTGTTCGTTCAACATCGCCGCGATGCGTTGCTGCTCTGACAATGGCGGTAGCGGTAGCTCAACTTCCTCAACTTGGAGTGGAGACACGTGCGGGACACCAATACTCTGGTCATGGCGCGTGATCGCATCAGTAAATTCTCTCGTGTTGAGAAAAGCGTACATGTAATCCGGAAAGATTGAGGCTCCGAGTTGAAATCGGCCAACCCTTTGGAGCAGTAGCGAGGGGACATCTCTGTCCGTCAGACGCGCAACCTTCAGGCCATCTGCCACAACGGGACGATCGAGTGAGAGAATCACATCTCCTTTTGAGAGTTCGAACGCCGAGAACTCTGGCCGCCGATCCCAGGGCAATCGGACTTCCTCTTCCCAGTCGATGAGACCTTGGAACACGTTCGCGTTTCGAAGTAGCCTGATACCTTCGCGGCTAAACCACTCGCTCTTAAATGCGTACCCCGATTGAAGCTTGGCCAAATCGCCTATGCGTCTCTTTGGCCATTGCCGGGCCTCGGGGCTGGAGAAGACGGCGCGGAGGTAGGCGGCGGGGAGGGCTTTGGAGGCTTCGAGTTGGGCCTCGGCGGCGGCCCGCGCCCGCTCCACCGTCGCCATCTGCTCATTCAAAATCGCCGCAATCCGCTTCTGCTCCTCCACCGGCGGCAGCGGAATCTCCAAGGCTAACAGCTTGTCATTCTTGACCGCACTCTGGCCGATCCAGCGGTTGCATAAGTTCTCAAATACCTTCAATTGCCACTGTTGGAGCAGCCACGCGGCGAAGTATTGGTGATCGAGTTGTTCCGGTACTGCCCTGAGTCGGGTAAAGTGGTTGCTGTAAACGACCGGCTCGTGAAATCCAAGGAACAGAGCGCTCTTTCCGACCAATTCGACGCTGTTGGTGTTGTTGAACAGTACGTCACCCGACCGCAATTGGTATTCGTTGACGGCGGACTCCTCGGTTGGCACGCGGATGAATTCCTTCCACATCATGTTCCCTCGCGTGTCCACGTTATTCATGCGAAGTTGGGCTACGCCTTTGGGGTTGCGCGCTCCACATGCGAAACCAGGTTGGGCTTCTGCAATTACCTCTCCCAGCCGCACCCAACGCCAGCCGGGTGGCAACGGTCGTTGGGTTTGGAGGGTCGCCATAGAAGATCCAAGCAGTGTCGGATTGTGAGGCGGGATTATAACACGGGCTTGGTATGGGCACGCCGCGGCATGATGTAGGGACACGCCATGGCGTGTCCCTACCATTCGGGATTGTCCCCGGTCGCTAAAATATCCTCAATTTCGTCAACCGCTTCCGGGTCTCGCGTTGGGTTCTCCGAATCGGAAGGCCATCGTAGAGGATTGTTGCATATATATTCCCGGATTCTGTTCAGTTCTTTTTCGTTGCGAATGATGTGCTCGTAGAAACCGTCTTGCCAAACCTGTAGGGGCACGCCATGGCGTGCCCCTCCGTGCGCGCGGGCCTGAACGGTCACGGCTTGTTTGTATAACCGCAAGAGGGTTGCGAGGGAACCCGGAACCGGTTTGCCAAACGCCTCGCGGGGTATTGTTGTAGGGACACGCCATGGCGTGTCCCTACGTGTGTCCCCGCCAATCACAATGATCCCGTGCAAATGGTTGGGCATTACGATTGAGACATCCAAAGTGGCGCGTGGGAAATGTTGTGGAATCTCATTCCAACATTT
>JBEKAD010000225.1:0-7931 GCA_050018435.1 Terriglobia bacterium | reverse complement strand
CGCAGACCGGAGACGGCGAATTCCCTTCCAATAATAATCACCGCCATCCACGCCGCAACCAGATGAAGGTAGACCAACGAAATGAAGGCGGCGGAGGTGAGCAATTTGTCGGCGATAGGGTCCAGCAGTATTCCCAGCGTCGTCACCTGCGAGCGTTTGCGCGCCAGATAGCCATCCAGGAGGTCGGTGGTCGCGGCGAGCAGGAAAACCCCCACCGCCCAGAGGTCCATGTTGTGCCCCGTGGTTAGTAAGAGCACCACGACGAGGGGCACGAAGAAGATGCGGAGCAAGGTTAGCGAAATGGGGAGATTCATGCGCCTTCGAGATCTGCCCTTAGCTGAGGAGTGACCGGAAGGGCCCGGTTACCGCCAGTGCCGAGATGCAACGCCAGGACCAACCATGCTGTCCCACCTAACTATAACGGACGTCCACCGGGGTGTCAACGCGCATCCAGATCCAGTGCATCCAGACCCAGCACCCGAAAGGCACGGGTGGCAATCTTGCAGTGAAGAATGTCTTTGATCATCTCTTGCCGCGGGTCCCCCGCATACGGGAAGAAGCGAAACTAATCGCGCACTTGGTCGCCGGGCTTGAGCCCCAATCTCGCGACCGTCCTGTTAGGAATGGCGCGCAAACAGCCAGGAGACTGTCGCGCCTGGCAGAGCGAACATTCTGGTTTCGCTTGCATTCTGCACGAGGATGAGAGAGAGTGTGCAGTAAATTCCATACCGAGGGGAAACCGTCCATGGGCACAAAAAGCCGGAAGCACTTGAATCCGTCGCGGCACGACTCTCTCAATCGCAGATCCTTTCTGAAGGTGGGGGCGTTTGGCTCCGTGTTTCCACTGGCCGCATTGTCGCCGGAGGGGAGCAGCAATGCCGTTAGCTCGCAGGGGGTTCCTTCCCAGCAGTCCTTGCGAGCCATCCTGTCTGGCCATAAGACGCTCCCACCCATCCCAGGGCTCAGCGACCTCGCCAGCGATCGACTTGTCCATTACTACCGCGATCCGTTCAATCCCCCAGAGGCGATGAACGAATGGGGAAACCTCAAGGTTGCGAAATCTGTCTCCGGCATGTCTGCCATTGCTTTTCCTCCCTTTGCCTGCTGCGGTTCCGCGAGGCCTAACGGTCCGGATCTGGACACTTGCGAGTTGTTTCTGAACGACCGGCTCCTGAATTCCTACCCTCCCCCGGCGGGCCGGGTAACTTACACATGGTACCCGCACCGCGTCCTTCGAGAAACCGAAGTCGAGGGCCTGCGTTTCACCACTGAGACCTTTTTGCCTTCGAAGCAACGAGCCGTTGCAGAATCCCTCAAGGTGAGGAACGAGAACCATGAAAAACGCAAGGTCCTGCTGGGTTTCGACCTGCGAGCAGGCGTGACGGTTAAGCGCGAGCCTTGGTTTGTAAACTCTCCGGGCGAGGGGGATAACCGGTTGGCGCCCGACGAGGCACGCGGGTGCGTGGTCTTTGAAGCCCAGCACAGCGCGGCCTTTTCCGTGCAAGGGGTCTCTCCCCGGCCCCAGCGAATCGAGCAGAAGCGCATGCTCATCTACGAGTTCATCCTGGAGGCGGGTGAGACTCGGACCTTCCACTACCTAAACGTGCTTGGGGAGAGCCGCGACGAAGTGCTTGCCAACTACGATCATCTGCAAGCCAGCTTCGAGCGGCTCCTGAAGGAGAACGAGGAAATCTTCGCCGGTCTTCTTCGCTCCGCCTTCACGCCCGGGAACTCGGAATTCTCAGGCCATCTGCCCCAACTGGTTACTTCCGATCCCGCACTCTGGAAGCTCTATTATGGGGGCTTCACCAACCTTCTATTCTCACGCCGAGCTTCCCCTGACTCCGTTTACGGCACAACGTACCTCACGATTCCGCGCCTTGCACCGACCCTCAGCTTCATCTGGGATGCCATGCTGACTTCGCTCAGCCTTTCCCTGCTCGATCCCGAGCCCTCGCGGCGCCTCATCGAGAACTGGCTGGTGGAGGACATGCACCAGCATCTGGCCACGGATTACCTCACCGGAAAGGCCGTGGGGCCGTGGTACGCCGTCAACGACATGGGCATCCTGCGATGCGCGCACGACTACTTGCGAGTGACGGGGGATTTTGCCTGGCTGGACAAAAAGGTGAACGGCAAGCCCGTCCTCGAGCACTTGGCCGACCATGCGCTTTATTGGAAGCAACTGGACAAGTACGGGCACGGCCTGGCCGATTACGGCGAACTGAACGACTTGCTGGAAGTGGTGAGCACCTATGTGCACGAAGTCGCGGCCATGAATGCCGGCAATGTTTACGGCATGAGATTGGTGGCTTCCTTGCTCGAACGCCGGGGAAATGCCGGCCGGGCCAGCGAATTGCGAGCCGAGGCGAAGGAGCTGGCGGCGCGTATCAACCGCCTCCTCTACGTTTCCGGCAAGGGATGGTGGCGATCCGGGCAACCCGACGGTTCCTTCAATGAAGTCCGGCATTGTTACGATTTGCTGACCGTATTGGACACCATGTTGGAGGACTTGAGCGAGCAGCAAAGGAAGGAAATGAGCCATTTCTTCTGGAGTGAGTTGTATACGCCCTTGTGGATGCACGCGCTTTCCCCTGGTGACGTGGACGCCACCTGGAACGTCCGTGCGGACCACAGTTGGCTGGGAGCTTATACCGCCTGGCCGCCCATGACCGCTAAGGGATTGTACAAGGCCGCTCCCTCTCGGCGGCTCGCGGCTTGGGTGAGAAACCTCGCCAAGTCAGCTAACCAAGGTCCCTATGGGCAGGCCCACATTGTAGAAACGGTTTTCCCGACCGAGCACGACGGCACATACAAATGTCCAGAGGAGCAACCTTATGGAAATTACTGGTGCGAGGTCTCGGGTGGTTGCTTCACGGACTTGGTGATTGACACGATTTTCGGCGCTGATCTCAGTCTCTACGACGGCATCCGGATGAACTCGCGACTCGCGGATTTTGATCCAGAGGCCAAACTGCTGAACGTGCGTTACCAGGGGAAGAGCTACACGATCTCACGCCAAGGGGCTGGATAGTTTCCAGGTGTGTGCCGTCAAAAAGATACCGCACGAGAAAATGCGCGCCCTTCGCCAACTCGTGCCCTCCTTTGTCGACACATTTAGAGCGCACGCGCGGGCCGGATTCCCAGCAGTTTGATGGAATCCTGACATCGCGTGGCTTCAACCCCAGGGTGGCTAGGACCCCAGAAGAAGGAAGCCGTGACCGAGGGGGCAACGGGGAAGGATAAAGGAGCCTCTTCGTTGGGCGAGACGGAAAAGGGTGGGCCAGCCTTCAATCCTTTCATCGCGGCCCAGCCAGAATAGACTCTTGTGCCAACTCTATCATCCGGGTTCGGGCCTTCTTCTCGTTTCCAGTGCGAAGGTTTAGCTGCACCGTGTACAGCACGCCGTTCAATTTCCACTCAATCGCAGGGGGTGAACAGGAACCCCCACAGGTCGTCCCCTTGTAACGTCCCTGCCCATCTTTGCCGATCTTCACGGTCTCCGGAAATGAGAACTTCCCGCCTCGTTCAGCACCAAAGATACCCAGGAAACATGCATTCGCGCCGTCGCAATCGGGATCGGACTCGATGCGAATCGAATACGAGTCCGCATTCCCCAAGGCGCTGGCATATACAGAGTCTTCTCCTAATGCAGGCAAGTGACCAGGAAGCAGAATGGGTACTCGCGTTTGCTGCTTCAATTCAGCCAGGACAGAGGAGAAGACGGCAGCAGGGGCCTTGGCCTGCTGGGCAGGCAAGTACGACGCAAGCAGCAGGAGCAGGAAGGCTAGTGGGGCTCGCAGAAATGCGCAGCACGTGACCCGTCGTCGGTCTCTCAAAATAGGTGTGAGCAATCGTCTTCGCAGTTCACGCAAAGTGCGAAAAGAACTGCTGCAGGTCGAACCCGCCTGGAGAATCTTGAGAATCCAGGAGTTGCTTGAAGCGCGCAGCTTTCTTTAAAACGTCCTTGGAATAGTCCTTCCCGGTAGTGCCTTTGTCCACATCGTCGCCCTTGGAATAGTGGTAATAAGCCCACATGCCGCAATTGTAAGCCGCAACGGTTACGCGCAAAAGGTCCGGGCCGGCGATTTCCTTCCCGTCGAAGTGATAGATATGGCCGGCGTTATCTTTCACCTCGATGTTTTTCTCCCCGTTGCGCGACTCGATCTCATCGCGCTTCAAGGCCAATACTTCCGCACCCATTGAGATGCAGGCTTTGGGGTCCTTCCAATTTCCCTCATCTACCCAGTTGGGATAAGAGCGGATGTCAATCTGCATCAGACCGTAACCGTGCCCATTGTCGCCGGCGACCTTAAGGGAATTCGGAGCCAAGTTCGACTCGCGATAGCCTATTCCCATCAGCAGCTCTGGCTCAAACGAATTTGCTTGAGCCGCTTTCTGGAAGAAAGGGATCCATCCCCGTTGCTGGCATCGTCGGAAGGCAGTTCTAACGGGATCCGGATCGGCTTTTTTCCTCCGCGAGGCCGCTGCTGCCGCTCGGCCCCTCTGGAGCAGCGAGATTGAGATCGCTTTCCGAAGGAAGGTGATGAATGCCATCGTTGATTGCAAAAACCCAAACGGTATGGTTGAGGAGAACGGAGAACCGTCATTGATACCAAGCGGACTGGGTGTGTCTCCGGACATCGCTATGCAATCCGGGTCACCTGCATCATTCTTGCCAAGCGAACTCGGAGTGCGAGGAGGGTAGATGCCGCCAATGAGGGAACCCTTCTCCGGTCCGGGCGTTCGTGAGCTTGCCATAGCAGTTCTCCTTTACTCGGTCTCGCGCGGAGAGGATTCCCATACGGAATCAATGCCCCCCGTGAAATATACCCGCTGAAAAACGGCGATAGGTCTTAGGGCGATCGGCCCCCGGCGCCGCAGAGGAGCTGCTCGCCTGTAGATGATTTTGTAGACGTAAAAGCCTCCGGAAGCAAGAAATTTCCAAACGCTTCAACAACTGGCGCGTAAGGGATTAAAGATAAACCATTTAGAATCGATGGATTTCACCGCTCCATCTTCGTGACCGTGGATGGGCTGAGTGAGTGTAAGGGAATAGCCGCCGGCGAGCGGGGAGCCACCGTGTCGCCCCGGCGACACCGTGGCCGCCCACCAAGGAATCAATCTCATCGGGGTCAAGAGGGCTTTAACCACCTGCGCCCGATCAGGTGTACAATGCGCGCGACACGAAACGTTCTGGCCCGAGACTTGCCAGCCCATGATCCTCCCCGGGCGCGAAAGGAGTTGTTTGTGAACACCCATCTTTCCTTCCTACATAGTGGCTTTTCTGGCGCCGTTTCCCGACGCCAGTTTGTAACCAGGACCGTGGCGGCGGGTGCGAGTTTAGTGTTGGGAAAATCCGCATTCGGGCAGACCACGGCATCGCCAAACCCGCAAAATAAGATCAAAGCCGGCTTGGTGGGCTGTGGCGGGCGCGGTAGCCTGATCGGCAGCCAATTCAAAAAACACGGCGGCTTTGAAATGTGGGCCGTGGCAGATTACTTCCCGACGGTGGCGGACGCGGTCGGCGATGCGCTGGGCGTGGATAAGTCACGACGCTTCTCCGGCCTCTCGGGTTACCAGAAGGTGATCGAAAGTGGCGCCGAGGTTGTAGTCCTCGAGAACATTCCTGCCTTCATGCCGGACCAAGCCACGGCGGCGGTCAAAGCCGGTCGCCACGTTTACATGGCCAAGCCGGTAGCGGCGGATGTGCCCGGGTGCCTGCAAATTGAAGCGGCGGGCAAACTCGCCCGGGAAAAAGGGCTGTGCTTCTTTGTCGACTACCAGATTCCCACCGATCCCGTAAACATCGAAGTGGTCAAGCAAATCCAGGACGGCCGCGTGGGGAAGATCGTACAGTTGGCCACCGTGGGAGTGGCGCACGGCTCCCCCGATCCACCGAAGACCGCCAACCTGGAGAGCCGCCTACAGAAGTTGATATGGGTTAATGACATTGCCTTGGGGTGCGATTACATCGGCAATTTCGATATCCACGCGGTGGATGCCGCGCTTTGGGTGATGGGACAGCGGCCGGTGGCCGCAGCCGGCTCCTGCGCCGTTGCCCGCCCCAACGCCCACGGGGATGCGCACGGCGTCTGCTCGGTGATCTACGACTACGCCGACGGCACCGTCCACAATCACTTCGGCCAAGCGATGCCCGACGCCACGGACGGCGCTCTGGACTGTCACGTGTATGGCACAACCGGCAATGCCGTGATCAGCTATTGGGGGAAGGCCTCCCTCCGCTGTGGCCCCGGCGAATACAGCGGCCAGGTCACGAACCTTTACCAGGAGGGCATCGTTCGCAACATCGCGACATTCTACGAGAACGTGACCCAGGGGCGCTCTGAGAACCCGACGGTGAGGCGCGCGGTGGACAGCGCTCTGGCTTGCATCCTGGGCCGCGAGGCCGCCAGCCGCCGGATCCGTCTGACCATGGATGATTTGATTAAGGAGAATAAACGTCTGAATGTAGATTTAACCGGACTAAAGACGTAGCCCCAAACGAGCGAGCGTAGCGTGGACCTGTTTTGTGGGTACGCGCTACATTTGCTTGGGGAGATTGGCCGAGCCGTCGTCCGCCATTAGGATCGGCGGACTTTCAGCCGCCGCGAATCCCGCGAAGCGGGATAACGTGAGTAGCCGTAGGCCTCTTTTGGTCCCGCCCCGCGGGATGAAACCTGCGGAAAGGGAAGCCGAGAGATGTTTCCGGCCCTGGAGGGGCCGAACCCTCGTAGGGTCAATCCGTCGGCTGACGGATTGGGATGTCGTGGGGTTTGCTGTCCGCAGGTTCACACCTGCGGCTACTCACGTTTGGCCCCTACCGGGGCCTGCCACGGTCTCATCAATCCTTCCTTACGGCGGCAGTCTTACTCGTCAAACTGCGGAGGATGATTTCACTGATTTGCTTGCCCTCCACGGCCTGGCCTTGGGCATTAAAGTGGGTGCCGTCTTGGGGGAGGTTATAGTACTCGGGATGTTCGGCGACCAAGCCGAACAAGTCGTCAACCGCGATGCCGTGTTGGGTCATGTATTCGACGGCGATGCGGTTCCGTTCCTTCACTTTTTCGTTATCCGTGACGAGTGGGGCGACCATCTCCGGGGAGCGGCGCGGGGTTGTGGTGGCCCAGATGACCACTGCTCCCTTGCCGTATTTCTTCAGCGTTTCCATCAGCTTCGGCAGAGCCTGGCGGTACTGTTCCTCCGTGTAGCCCCAGCCATGCAAGCCATTGTTGATGTGAATGACGCTGAACCGATACCTCTTCAAGATGATCTTCAGCTCATCCAGATAATCCGGGTTCCCCAGGAACATGGAAGTGGCATACCGGGCACAATAAGCTTGGCCGGCAAGATCTTTTCGGACTGCGTCAAAATACCCTCGCACAATCGAATCCCCTACCAATAATACCCTGGGCAGGTCGTTCTGGGTGGCATCGTACACCCAGATGTCATTCCACTCGGTCTTCTCGAGCAGGGGGTTCTCTTTGGCATAAGCACGCTCGCTCACCATCACGCCAACTTGAACCAAGAGAACAAAGAGCAGGGTTTTCCGCATCCGAATGCCTCCCGCAGTGCTTTCGTCTCAGAGGATACAGTTGAAAGTCGAAAGTCCAAAGTCAAAAGTCGAAAAGTTCAAAACGGCCGAGCTGTTCTCAACGAGCAGTTGGAAGGGCAGGGCTTCAGAGCCTGTGTGAAAACCTTGGAACGTAATGGTTTTCGCAGACACGCCCGGAACCTGTCCCGACAAGGTCGTGAGGGCGGCAGTCCTTTCTTCCCCGAGCTAGTATTACTATGTTAAGTTGTGTCGTTACAAATTCGCTTGAATTTCGTTCCGCAGGAAGGACAGCGTCCGTTCGATCTCACCAGCCAGGGCTGGATCGCGCGGAGAATCTGTTCCCACGTCACACCAAAAGTTTTTTTTACGGCGCAAA
>JBEKAD010000224.1:0-12568 GCA_050018435.1 Terriglobia bacterium | reverse complement strand
CCGCGCCCTCGAGCAGATTCGCAGCCTGGGGAAGAATGCCGCCGTGGCGCTGAACCCCTCGACGCCGGCGTCCACCCTTTCGGAAGTGCTCGACATGGTGCAGCTCATCCTGGTCATGACGGTGAATCCCGGCTTTGGCGGCCAGAAATTTATCCGCGCCACGCTGCCCAAAATCCGCCAGGTGCGCAACGCGCTGATCGAGCGCGGCCTGGAATGCGAAGTGGAAGTGGATGGCGGCATTAACGAACAGACCATCGGTTGGGCGGCAGAGGCCGGCGCGGATGTCATGGTGGCGGGTTCCTCCGTCTACGACGCGCCCGACGGCGTGGCGTCGGCCATCGCCCGCCTGATTTCCTGTGCCGGGGGGAAGGATTAGTGCTCAGACAAGACGAAAATCGAAATTCGAAACTCGCCGCGATTTTCGAATTTCGAATTTCGATCCTTTGTTAGGTTGTTACTCAAAACTGATGACTGACAACTGACGACTGTTAGGAACGTGGAAAGAGGCCGTAACCTCGCGAAAATTGCGGCATCAAAAGTATGGGTAGGCGTTGAGCCGTACGATGGTTGCGGGGGAAAGCTCGATCGGCAGGTAAGGCAAGTGAGTCGGATGGAGCTGCCCATCGGGCGCGACCTAATATGAGCTTATAACCCTAATGACTGAACTACCTCAAGCTACTTTGGCACGCGACGAGTCGCTTCTCGTCGGCGAAGCGAAGGCGGGGAACTATTCCGCCTTTGAAGAGCTCGTGAACCGCTATGAGAAGAAGATCTACCGGCTGGGGATGAACATTACGGGAAACCGCGAGGATGCCGAGGACGTGCTTCAGGACGCCTTCCTGAAGGCCTTCGAGCATCTGCCGGATTTCCGCGAAGACTCGCGCTTTTACACCTGGATCGTGCGCATCGCCGTGAACGAAGCGCTGATGAAACTGCGCAAACGGCGGAGCAGCCGGGAAGTCCCGATGGAGGACTCCGAAAATGAAAACGGGGAAGTGGTGGTGCGGGAGTTCGCCGATTGGAAACCTAACCCCGAGCAGCAATTTGCCCAGTCGGAACTGGAACGAATCCTTCAGAGGGCGGTGAATTCGCTGCCGCCGGGTTTTCGCACCGTCTTTTACCTACGCGACGTGGAAGGATTATCCACGGAAGAAACCGCCGAGCTGCTGGATTTGACGGAAGGAGCGGTAAAGGCCCGGCTCTTTCGCGCGCGCCTCCGATTGCGCGAGGAATTGAGCAAAATCTTCAAACGAGGGTGAAATTTGTGAATTGCAATAAGGCGGTCAAAGAGATTTCCGGATATCTGGATGGCGAGTTGGAGGAGGGACTAAAGCGCACCCTCGAGGCACACTTGACTTATTGCAATCACTGCCACGCGGTGTATGACAGTACCAAGAAGACCATCGAGCTTTACTGCGATGGCAAACTCTTTTCGCTTCCCGACGAAGTTCACACCCGTTTGCACGAGGCCCTGAAACGCAAGCTGCGAGGGCACGCGTAGATTTTGTCCATCAGGTGGGGAATTCTTGCCGGGCGGGCCGCCGCGCTTGCGCCGCCGTGGTGGATTTAGCAGGAATTTCTCACAAGGCTAAGTAGTTCTCATCGAGCGGTCGGAAGGGCGGGGCTTCAGCCCCGCCGCAGACGCGGCTATCTAAGTTTTTCCCTTCTCGCTCCCCGCGGTCGCCGCGGCGACCGCGGAGAGCGAGACAGAGGAATAATTGGGAAGGTCCTGAAACGGCGGGGCTAAAGCCCCGCCCTTCCCCTCACGGGTGAGAAATCCGCGTTAGGTTCGGCGGCAAAGGCCGCCGGTACAAAGAGCGGAGCCACTACCTGCTTGACAGTTCCGACTGACCACCCGTACAATTTTTAGTGCGCGCACTGCGCGTGGAGGAAATAAGGTAGCGCATGGATAAGAAGAAAGTTGAATACTACAAGAAGCACCTCCTGACCAAACAGGAGGAACTGTTGCGTCTAGTGACCAAGTCTGAGCAAGATGGGCGCGAGGCCGACGAAGAGGCCACGCAAGATATTGCCGACAAGGCCGCGAACTCCTATACCAAAGAGTTCCTGTTTCACCAGAGCGACGAGAATCGCCGGGTGCTGCAACTCGTGAATGAGGCGCTCGAGCGCATGAAAGAGGGCACGTACGGACAATGCGTGGCGTGCGAGGAAGAAGTCCAGCAAAAGCGGCTGGAGGCAGTGCCGTGGGCGCGCCACTGCATCGAGTGCCAGGAAAAGCAAGATCAAGGCCTGCTTTAGTTAACTTCGGATTTCCGCCTTGCGAGGTCTGTTTTCTCCCAGGTATCTGACCCCTACTCTCGCCCGCCTTCACTCCTTCGGGAGTTCCTGGAGGGTGTTCTTGCCGTTGCCTTTCCCACGGATTGCTGCCTTTGCGGAGGTGAGCTTTCGAGCGACGGATGGCTGCGCATCTGCCGGGCCTGCTGGGCGAGTTTACAGCCGTGGCGCGGGCCTCTGTGCACACGCTGCGGCCTGCCGTTTCCGTCCCCCCGCGCCCTCGATTCGTCCGTGGCAGAGTGCGGCGCGTGCCGGGAGGACGAGCTGGCCTTCGATGGGGCGCGCAGCTTTGGCCTTTATGCGGGGAAGCTCCGCCAGGTCGTCCTGCGCTTGAAGTTTGCCGGGGACGAGCGGTTGGGCGTGCGTTTGGGGGAATTGCTGGCGTCCACATGGGATTCGTTGCCTCCGGCGGAAGAATTCGTCTCATCCCTCATCGTTCCGGTTCCCTTACACCCGTCGCGCCGGCGGGAGCGCGGCTTCAATCAATCGGAACTGCTGGCGGCGGGCTTGGTGCGAGCGCTGGGGAGGCAGAGTGGAGGGGCGGCGCCGCAAGTTGCCAAGGCCTGCTTACGCCGCCAGCGCGCCACACCTCCCCAGACTGGGTTGAGCGTGGCCGCCCGACGCGAGAATCTGCGGGGGGCTTTTGAGGTGGTCAAACCCGATGAGGTTCGCGGGCGCGGGATCGTGCTGGTTGATGACGTGATGACCACCGGGGCAACGCTTTCCGCTTGCGCGCGGGCCTTGAAACGCGGCGGTGCGGCGTGGGTGATGGGGCTGACACTGGCGCGCGCTACGCCCCAGTTTCCGGATCTTACACGCGTTGATAGTGACAACACTGTTGACGGACTTGACCGGGACTCGACATAATAAGATAGGGAGCGGACGCTCATCGCTCTCGCGGGTGAAACTCGATGTCGGAGGATGGCCACCAACGACTTCTGCAAGAACCTGTACTGGTGCTCAACGCCACGTACGAACCCATCAATGTCACTGCCGTCCGGCGCGCCCTGGTGTTGGTACTGAAGGGCGTGGCGACCACGGAAGAAGAAGACGGCCTGTTTATTCACTCCTCACAATTGGCCTTCCGGGTACCGTCGGTCATCCGCCTGCTGGAATTCCGGCGCATTCCCTATCAGACACGGGCGCTTTCGCGGAAAAACGTGCTGTTGCGTGACCGTTACACCTGCCAATTTTGCGGCCGAGTGATGCCCGCTCACGAACTCACGCTGGATCACGTCATCCCTCGGTCGCGCGGAGGGCACACCGATTGGGATAACCTGGTCGCCTGTTGCCACCGCTGCAATAACTTGAAGGGGGATCGGCTGCCGGAAGAGGCCGGTCTCCGATTGCTGCGGCCCCCCCACCCCTTCACCCTTCACACCAGCCGGCAAATCATGCGCATGATGGGCCGCTCCGATGAGCGCTGGCGCAAATACCTGTTTTGCTGAGCCCCTTCCGACCAGCAGTAGAGCGCCTTCCTTGCCGCGCCCCAGGGCCATCGAATACTGCTTCCTGCAAGCTGTGCTTCCGATTTCTGAAATCTCGATTTGGTAATATCCCGGGCTCCAACGCGGAGAGAGGAGCGATGATGACAGACACAACACAACGATTCGATCGTAGCAAACGCCAAGCTTTTCGAAAAATGCTTGGCCTGGGAAGTGGGACCCGCGATTTCGGTGGGGCGGAAGCCCAGCCCTTCCGGCTGCTCGAGGAAATCTGGTCCGGCTCAAAATAAATCCCGGCTAGCAGAATGTCTTTTTTTCGGGTACACTGGTTGGGAAATTCGAGGGTTGAAGGGCCCAGCCGCTTGCTCTTCAACTGCCGCATCGCGGAGAGGTGGCCGAGTGGCTTAAGGCGGCGGTTTGCTAAACCGTTGTACGGTCAAAAGCTGTACCCAGGGTTCAAATCCCTGCCTCTCCGCCAGTTCTCATAAACTCAGGCACTTACCTGTTATTGAATCGTGTTAGGCCCTGCGGACAGTTGATCGTTGGATGTCCCGACAGTGTCCGTTTGGATTGCGCTCGACACTGCGATTCGATTTTCCAGCATCGTCCTCGCGTTCCGAACGTCGTCGGCCGAAGTCTTGATGTAATAGGTCGCCGTATCCCACTCGCGAAGAGTTCGCAGGGCCGTCCTCAAGCTTCACCTGCGAATCAGGGGAGGGAATCCGAATGGCGGTAAAGAGTCTGATCAAGTACTGGGATGATCCGGTGGAATTGCCGGGTGGCGGAGTCATGGTTGGTTATGCGAGTCTTCTTGAAGACCGCGATCCTGAGGTTGCCGGGGATGTCCAAGTTGGGGACCAAACTTTTCCTCACCGGGCGCATGAGGATCGTGCCGAAAACCCTTCGCGGTGCAAGCAACTTCAGGCTATGCTGGATGCTGTTGAGGCGCACAAGAAGGAGGTGGCGGCGTGAAGCGATACCTCTACTACCCCGGTTGCTCATTGCGAGGGACGGGAAAGGCGTATGAAGAATCGCTGCTGGCGGTCTTCAAGGCGCTGGATGTCGAACTGGAAGAACTTGAGGATTGGAATTGCTGTGGCGCCATGGCGCAGATGCCCATCGATGAGGTGAGTTCCTTCGCTCTGGCGGGGCGAAATCTGGCAATAGCGGAGAAGAGGAATCTTGACCTCCTGGCGCCGTGTAGCGCCTGTTTTCTGGTTCTCAATAAAGCCCAACATTACTTCAAGGAAGACTCCAAGGTTGCGCAGACGATGGAACACGGCTTCAAGGCCGCAGGCCTCGAGTACCACGGCACCACCAAGGTCCGGCACCCCCTCGACGTTCTCGTCAACGATATAGGTTTGGAGCGGATCAAGGCGTGCCTTAAGAAGCCGCTTACAGGTCTCAAGGTGGCGCCGTATTACGGTTGTCAGATCGTTCGCCCTTACGCCACTTTCGACCTGATGTATTACCCCGTCACGATGGACAAACTCCTGCGGGCGGTAGGCGCGGAGGTGGTTGACTATCCCTTGAAGACGCGCTGTTGCGGGGGAAGCCAAGAGGGGACGCTGCCGGAAGTCGGCCTCTCGCTCATTCACATTCTCTTGAAGGAAGCGCGCCGCCGCGACGCTCACATCCTTTCCACCATCTGCCCGCTCTGCCAATTCAATTTGGATGCCTTTCAGGACGAAGCCAGCAAAAAGTATGGCCAGATCTCCATGCCGGTCGTGTATTTCACCCAACTTCTCGGCCTGGCATTCGGCTTCTCCGCCAAGGAACTTGGGCTCGAACGCAACATCGTGGCCGCCAAACATTTGTTGGCAAAATTCGCACCGGCGGCGGCCTGAGCTTTGGCCGCGGATCAACACCGATGAACACAGATCAAGAAAGCGGACAAACAAAGGGTCTGGGGATCACGACTTCAGAAATCCGCACCCTGCCCCCCTCCAATACGCATCCTCTGCCTGGGAAATGAGTTGCTTGCTGACGACGCCCTCGGTTGAGCTGCGGCGGAGGAGCTTCGGCGGCGTTTGCCCCAGATGGACGTGGTTTTTGCCTCGGAGTCCGGCTTCCTTCTCATTGACTATCTGGCTGAAATTCAGTTTCTGGTTGTCGTGGAGAGCATTCAGACCGGAACCGTTTCCCCCGGAAGCCTTTATGTAGTTCGAAGTTCGGACATACAGTCCACTTACGGGCCCCCGCCCCACTAAGTCGGACTGCTTGAGACCCTCCAGTTGGCCAGGGAATTGCTACTTAATGTCCCGAAGGATGTCATAATCCTGACGGTAGAGGCGGCGGACTGTTTGACCTTAGGCGGCAAGATGCCTGACGCGGTCAAATCGGTCGTGGGGCTGGTTGTCGAGCTGGTAGGGGAAATGGCGCACAACTGGAAGCCGGCCGACGCCCTCCACGACGAAGATTCTGCGGACGGCTTAAGGCGGGCGATTGCGACCGTGTCCGCCCGTTGGGGCGGGGAACGGCTCGTGGTTATCTAAGAGGTTGATGAAACCATGTAGCGCCGACCGTTAGAGCCTGCCCTGAGCGGGGCGAAGGGTCGGCGCCTGCTGCCGTAGCGCCGACCTTCAGGTCGGCATTTTTAGCGAGTGCCTGACCTGCTGACCTAAAGGTCAGCGCTACAACACGGCATCAACCTGCTGGGGTCCCGGAAGTTTTCCCGCCTTCCATTCTTCTACCCAGAAAGGAGCGACCATGTGTTTGGCGATTCCCGGGAAAGTTCTCAGTAAGGAAGACCGCGCGGGGATGCTGATCGGCCGCGTGGATTTCGGCGGCATCACCCGCGAGGTTCAGTTGGACTTCGTCCCGGAGGCGGAGGTGGGCGATTATGTGATCGTCCACGTGGGCTTCGCTCTGAGCCGGCTTGACGCGGAAGAGGCCGCCCGCACCCTCGAGTTGCTCAAAGAGATGGGAGCGCTGGAAGAGTCCGAGGTCCGAAGTCCGGAGTCCGAAGTCCCCGGATCGAAAATCGAAAATTGAAACTCGAAAATCGGCTAGCTCTGGGGCGAGTTTCGAATTTCGTTTTTCGAGTTTCGGTATTTGCTGGCTCGTCACTTGTCACTCTTCACTGCCTTTTCGACTCCGGACTTTCTTTTATGAAATACATTGATGAATATCGTGATGCCAGCCTGGCGCGCCCGCTCATTGCCGAGATTGCGAAGCGCGTCACCCGGCCCTGGGTGCTGATGGAGGTCTGCGGTGGGCAGACGCACACCTTGATGCGCTATGGCATCGATGAAGTTCTCCCTCCCCAGATTGAACTGGTGCACGGCCCCGGTTGTCCCGTTTGTGTAACCCCGCTCGAGGTGATTGACAAGGCGCTGGCGATTGCTTCGCTGCCGGACGTCACGCTGGTTTCTTATGGCGACATGCTGCGCGTGCCCGGTTCGCACACCGACCTTTTCCACGTGAAAGCCAACGGCGGCGACGTGCGCGTGGCGTACTCACCCATGGAAGCGCTGAAAATTGCGCGTGCGAACCCCGTGCGCCGGGTGGTTTTTCTGGGCATTGGTTTTGAGACCACGGCGCCCGCCAACGCGATGGCTGTCTGGCAGGCGGCACGCGAGGGTTTGAAAAACTTCTCCATGCTGGTGTCGCAGGTCCTGGTGCCTCCCGCCATTCGCTTGTTGCTGGAATCTCCCCAGCACCGGGTGCAGGGATTCATCGCTCCCGGGCACGTCTGCACGGTGATGGGTTTGGAAGAGTACGCGGACCTCAGCCGCGATTTTCATGTTCCCATCGTGGTGGGCGGATTCGAGCCCGTGGATTTGCTTGAAGCGATTTCCATGTTGGTAGCACAACTGGAGGAGGGACGCGCGGAAGTCGAGAACCAGTACGCCCGTTCCGTGGCGCAGGAAGGGAATCGTCCGGCCCAGCAGATTATGGCCAAGGTCTTCGAGGTCTGCGACCGCAAGTGGCGAGGCATCGGGGTGATCCCCCGCAGTGGTTTGAGGTTGCGCGAGGAGTTTGCCGCCTTCGACGCGGAAAAGGTTTTTGACGTGGCCGCGCAGGGGACGGATGAGCCCGCCGAGTGCATCAGCGCTTTGGTGCTGCAAGGCTTGAAAAAGCCTCCCGATTGCCCCGCGTTTGGCGAGCGCTGCACGCCGGCGAACCCGCTCGGCGCGCCGATGGTTTCGTCGGAGGGCGCTTGCGCGGCGTATTATCAATACCGGCAGATGGCGAAGTCAAAAGGCAAAATGCAAAGCGCAAAAGTCAAAAGGTCAACCAACCTCGGCTTTGCCTTTTGACTTCGCCATCTGCCCACCGCCTATAACGGTTGCTTGTCACCGTACTCCCGGTTTCGGATTCTGATCTATGGATAACAACCCTCTCTTGGAAAACCTCGCCTGCCCGGTTCCTTTGCCCGCGCAAGACAAGGTCCTGCTTGGACACGGCAGCGGCGGCCGCCTGAGCGCGGAATTACTGCGAAAAGTGTTCCTGCCCGCCTTTCAGAATCCGGCGCTGAACTGCCTAAACGACCAGGCCTTGGTACACATAGATGGAGTTCGTTTGGCCTTTACCACCGATTCGTTTGTGGTCAAGCCTCTGTTCTTCCCGGGAGGAGATATCGGTTCGCTCGCCGTGAATGGCACGATCAACGACTTGGCCATGGGCGGTGCCGAACCTCTTTACCTCAGCGCGGCGTTTATTCTGGAGGAGGGCCTGCCGCTCGCGACGCTCCAGCAGGTGGTGGCATCGCTCGCCCGGGCAGCACAGGAAGCGGGAGTGCCGGTGGTCACCGGCGACACCAAGGTGGTGGAACGCGGCAAAGGGGACGGGCTCTTCATCAATACCTCGGGAATTGGCCGCGTGTTTCCCGGCATCAATCTCTCAGCCGACCAGTCTCGACCCGGCGATTGCATTATTCTCAGCGGGTCAATTGGCGAGCACGGCATCACGATTCTTTCCCAACGCGAAGGGCTGGAGTTCGAGAGCCCGCTTGTAAGTGACTGCGCGGCGCTCCACAAGCTGGTGGCCGCCATGCTGGAAGCGAGCCCGGCTATTCGTTGCATGAGGGATCCCACCCGCGGCGGACTGTCCAGCGCGTTGAATGAAATCGCCGCACAGTCGCGCGTGGGCATGGCGCTCGAAGAATCCACGATTCCCATTCAGGAAGCCGTGCGGGGGGCATGCGAGTTGCTGGGGCTTGATCCCCTTTACGTGGCCAACGAAGGGAAACTGGTGGCCATTGTGGACCCAGGACACGCGGAACGAATCCTGGCCGCCATGCGCGCGCATCCCCTGGGCAAGCAAGCAAGAATAATTGGGCGAGTAACCCAGGCGAATCCGGGCCTGGTGATCATGCGGACATCGCTGGGGACCACGCGCATTGTCGATATGCTCTCGGGGGACCAGCTTCCGAGGATTTGTTAAGACGAGTCCGAGGTCCGAAGTCCGAGGTCCGAAGTCAAGACGATAAGCGGTTAGGTGCGAGGTCCCATGAGATCTTTCGAAGAGATTCAGGCATGGCAGAAAACCCGCGAGTTGGTGCGTGAAATCTACAAGACCTGTCAGGACGGAAAGCTCAAAAGGGATTTTGGGCTCCGGGATCAAATCTGCCGTGCGGCTGTCTCCTCGATGAGTAATATTGCGGAGGGATTCGCCCGGAAGAGTGATCGCGACTTGGCGCACTTTCTGGATATCGCCAAAGGGTCGGCTACCGAAGTGCAGTCACTGCTTTACGTTGCCCTTGATGTGGGCTATGTGGCCCGCGACGAGTTTGACCGGGTATATAAGCTGGCCGCAGAAGCGGCTTCGCTGATCAGTGGACTGACTTCTTACCTCCGGAGGGGTGAGAAGAGGGACCCCGAGGTCCAAAGTCACTAAACTGCTCAACAACAGACTAGGGACAATGGACCCTGGACCTCAGGCTTCGGACTTCGGACCTCGGACTTTTCTGTCATGCATGAATTGAGCATTGCCAGCGCTATTCTCGATGCCGTACGCAAAGAGGCGGAAAAACGCCCCGGCGTCCACGTGGCCAAAGTGGGCGTGCGCATCGGAGCCTTATCCGGGGTGGAACCGGAGGCGCTAAGTTTTGGTTTCAGCGTCCTGGTGCGGGGGACTGATCTTGATCCCCTGGCGCTCGAGATCGAGGCCGTTCCCCGTCGCCAGCGTTGTCCCGCCTGCGATCTCACGTTCGAGGTGAAGGAGTACAGCTTGGCGTGCCCCCGCTGCGGGCGCATTGAAACGCAATTCGCCGGAGGTGATGAATTGGACATGGCGTATTTGGAGGTCGAAGAACAATGACAGCTAAGATTGCCGATTTTCGATTGCCGATTGACGATTGAGTACAATGAAGATTCACAATCATCAATCGACAATCGGCAATCGGCAATTCTCTCGCTTGTCACTTGTCACTCGTCACTGTACTTGGGAGGCTTGATGGATCGAATTCCGTTGCAGAAAAAAGTTCTAAGTGAGAATGATCGCGTTGCTGCCCGGTTGCGGGAAAGTTTTCGTGAGCATGGAACCCTATGCGTGAACTTGATCAGCTCGCCGGGGTCGGGAAAGACCTCGCTGCTGGAGCGAACGCTGGAACGTTTCCCCAAGGATGCGCGCGTCGCGGTGCTGACGGGAGATATTCAGACGGACAACGACGCCCGCCGCCTGGCACGTTTTGGCTTTCCAGCCAAGCAGATCACCACCGGAGGCACATGCCATTTGGAGGCTCTCCGGGTGGAACGCGCGCTCGTGGATTGGCCGTTGGCGAATCTTGACCTTCTCATTATCGAAAACGTGGGGAACCTGGTCTGCCCCGCCAGTTACGACCTCGGCGAGGCGGCAAAGATTGTGATGCTGAGTGTTGCGGAAGGCGAAGACAAGCCTTTGAAATACCCTTCTATCTTTGCGAAGTCTGAACTGCTCGTCCTGAACAAAATCGATCTGCTTCCCTACGTCTCCTTCGACATCACGCGCGCGCGCGAGTATGCGCGGAGCATTCATCCGGGCATGGAGATTTTGGAAGTCTCCTGCACGACAGGCCAAGGGCTGGACCAGTGGATGCAGTGGATCGAAAAACGCAAGCAAGCCACGGATCTACAGGGATGAACACGGATCACGAAAAATGAAACATGAAGAGATAACGGAGAGAATCATAGGTGTTTTCTACGAGGTTTACAACGAACTTGGCCACGGTTTCCTTGAATCCGTGTACGAGCAGTCGATGGCTATAGCCCTGAGCGAGGCGGGGCTGCAGGTGGTTCGACAGGCGCCGATTACAGTGCACTTTCGCGGACAAGTGGTTGGCGATTTCCGCGCCGACCTTCTGGTGAACAATCAGGTTATCGTCGAACTCAAAGCGGCCCGCGCCATCGAGCGCGCCTTTGAGGCTCAGGTTATGAACTATCTTCGAGCCACAAAGGTGGAAGTGGGCCTCTTGATGAACTTCGGCCCCAAACCCGAATTCAAGCGGTTCATTTATGACAATGAACGCAAAGGCCATAAATAAAAGCAGGCCACGGATTTCACGGATGAACACGGATGAAGGGAAAAGCTGAAACTAACCACAAAAACAGGGTCATGGGGTTTTATTCAGTTCTTGGTTTTTGGGTCGAGGTTTTTGATCCGTGTTAATCCGTGCTCATCCGTGAGGTGTGCAAAAGCAAGCTAGCCACGGATTTCACGGATGAACACGGATGAAGGGAAAAGCTGAAACTGACCACAAAAACAGGGTCATAGAGGTTTCATTCAGTTTGTGGTTTTTTGTTCTAGGTTTTTGATCCGTGTTAATCCGTGCTAATCCGTGGCCTCCTGTATATGCGCAAAGCCATTGAAATTGCGGGGATCGTTCAGGGCGTGGGGTTTCGCCCTTTCATCTATCGGCTGGCTACTGAACACAACCTGACGGGTTTTATTACCAACACCGAGGCAGGCGTTTCCATCGAGGTCGAAGGCACCGTGGAAGCCGTGGGGACATTCCTTGCGCGGCTGCCGAAAGAAGTCCCCCCCCTGGCGCGCATTACCAGCATGGGGGTTGCGGATCGGCCCGCAAACCACGACGTTGATTTCCGCATCCTGCCGAGCCGCGCCGGTGAAGAGCGCCGGGTCTTGATCGCGCCCGATGTGGCCATTTGCGACGACTGCCTGGCTGAGTTGCTCAACCCCACGGACCGGCGATTCCGCTACCCCTTCATCAATTGCACCAACTGCGGCCCGCGTTACACCATCGTGCGCGATATCCCCTACGACCGCGCCAAGACCTCGATGGCGGCCTTCCCCCTGTGCCCTGAATGCCAGCGCGAGTACGACGACCCGCGCGATCGCCGCTTCCATGCCCAACCGAATGCCTGCTGGAATTGTGGGCCGCACGTGGAATTGTGGGATGCGGAAGGGCGGCGGCGCGAAAGTCCGGATCCGATCGCCGAGGCTGTTGAACTGCTCGCCGCCGGGGAGATTGTAGCGGTCAAGGGCTTGGGAGGATTTCACCTGGCCGTGGATGCGATGAACCCCGCTTCCGTCGCGCGCCTGCGCGAAAGAAAGCGGCGGGTGGAAAAGCCCTTCGCCATCATGGCGGCGACCCTTGCCGGCGTGGAAGAATTCTGCTGGCTGGATAATGCCTCTCGCGATCTGCTGCAAAGCCCGGCGCATCCCATCGTCCTCCTAAAGAAGAAACAGCCGGAACGCCTTGCCCCTTCCGTCGCGCCCTTCAACCGCGACCTGGGAGTTTTCCTGCCTTACACTCCCTTACATCATCTGCTGTTTGCGGGGAAGCGCAGCAGCGCCTCGGAGCCGCAAGCCAAACGGCGCTCTCTGTGTCCTCCGCGTCACTCAAGGTTTAACACAGAGCACACGGAGCCTCTCAGTGACCTCTG
>JBEKAD010000223.1:0-7995 GCA_050018435.1 Terriglobia bacterium | reverse complement strand
CACCGAGAGGCGCTTGCGGTTGAAGTCGAAGGGAATCTCGTCCACCTTGACATACTCCGCAATTTTAGGGCGCTTGTACTTCAGGATGGCATCATCAAGGGGGCTCTTGATGCCCGCCTCAAAGTAGCTGTTCAGGTAGATGAGCCGCAGGACGTTGTCGTCTTCCTTGCCTTGGACGTCCACGTGCCGGTCAAGCACGATCTCTCCTTCGGTAAGCGTGCCCGTCTTATCGCTGCAAAGGATCTCCACGCTGCCAAAGTCCTCGATGGCCGAAAGTTGCTTGACGAGAACCTTCTTCTTGGTCATCCGCCTCGCCCCCTGAGCCAGCGTCACGGTAATGATCATGGGCATCAGCTCCGGTGTCATCCCTACCGCAAGCGCGACGGAGAAAAGGAAAGACTCCAATAACGGACGGTGCATAATGAGGTTGACCAGCAGGACGAAAAGCACGAGCGACATCGTCACGTAGGTGATCATTATCCCGAAGTGGCGGATGCCACGGCCGAACTCGGTCTCGGGCGGCCGCGTTGAGAGCCGCTGGGCAATCTCGCCGAGGGATGTGTCTCTCCCGGTCGAGACAATGACCGCGGTGCCGATCCCCGTCTGCACGGCCGTGCCCAGGAAAACACTGTTGTTCGCGTCGGCGACGCCGTGTTTCCCCGCGGGAAGATCAGCCGCCGCCTTCTCGACCGGCAGAGACTCCCCCGTGAGCGCTGACTCACGCACTTGCAGGTCCTTGACCTCCAGCAGACGGGCGTCCGCCGGCACAAGGTCTCCCGCCTGGAGGTGGACGATATCTCCCGGGACCAACTCTGCTACCGGCAGTTCCTGTTCTCGTCCGTCACGCAGAACGGCAGCCGTCGTGGCAACCTGCTTCTGAATCTCCTCCACCGCATGTCGAGCCTGGAATTCCATGAAGAAGTTCAGCAACACGCTGAGCAGAACGATGGCGATGATGATCGACCCGCCCATCGGGTCACCCAGTCCGATGGATAGGCCGCTGGCAACAAGAAGGATGATGACCAGGGGATTGGAAAAGAGACGGAAAACATAGAACAGCGTAGCGAAACGCGACTTCTGTACCAGGCTGTTTGGGCCATATTGGCGCAACCGCCGCTTGGCCTCGTCGGTCGTCAGCCCCGCCGGAGTTGCCGGCAATTGCTGAAGCAGGTCGCGCAGCGGCCTCTCCCAGAAACCCTCGAAAGGCGATTTGGTTTTTCCCATGCAGTCGCTCCCTTAGGCGGTCAGGAAATTGCTCGCGCGATCATGAAAGCCACGGCGGCAGCCAGCCCACCCACGAACGTTGTTTGGATTGCACTACGAAGCGGTGGCGCGCCGGTAAAGCGGCCTTTGACGTAACCAAACGCCGCCAGCGCGATAAGAGTAATGATTGCCGATACTTTAAGCGCCGCGCTGGCCGTCGAGAGAACAATGTACGGACCGAGCGGGATGAATCCGCCGGCGATGTAAGCTCCCGCAATCGTTGCGGCACTGATCGCCGGTCGCTTGGGATCGGGTTTCGTAAGACCCAGCTCAAATCGCATCATGAAATCAATCCAGGCTTGTGGCCGCTTTCTTAATGCCTCCACCACGGGCTGGCACTCTTCCGGCGTCAGACCGTAGGATTGGAAGACTTCGGTGACTTCGTCCGCTTCAGCGTCGGGCTTCTCAGCGACTTCCGATGCTTCTATTACCCTTTCGCTGAAGTAATGTTCCGCGTCACTCTTAGCGGCCAGATAACCGCCCAGCCCCATGGCGATCGAACCGGCCGTGATTTCTGCCAGGCCCGCGGTCACAATGATCCTCGTTGTATTAATGGCGCCTGACAGACCTGCGGCGAGAGCGAAGGGAACGGTCAATCCATCTGACATTCCGATCACAACGTCTCGAACTGTATCGGATCCAGTGAAATGACGCTCGATGTGGGGTGTTTGTGGCATCAGAGTTTGTCCAGTAACATAGGTTTGAGATTAGACGCCTTCTCCGCCATGATTCGGGAAGCCCTTTCCCCGCGAACTCATGCCTCGCAGTTGGGTTGGGCAGGGCACAGTTATCCCCCCCGCGCGGGCTACCCTGATTCGTGCGCGGCGTCTCGCGCGGACAGATTTTACATCTTCTCGACGCATACATAGCAAACTTCTCGATGGATGCATCACCCGCGGTGATAGCTTGCTTTATGGGCAACGACGTGGAAATACTGAAGGCAGAAATTCGGCAATACCGCCTCCTACCGGTAGGAATCGGCTGGGACAAATAGTCGCATTCGTGACGATTTTGGGCAAAAAGCCCCATATTTCTGTTGACAAGTACCCTAGGCTCTGAGCTAGAATACTATGGTGAATGCCCGGGCCGAACGGGGTTCGGCCTGGGGCGCGACCCGAGTAGCACCCTCGGGGCGGGCTCCGGCGGGAGCAGCAGGTGTAGCGCGGACCTGTTTTGTAGGTCCGCGGCTCGCCCCCAATTGACAACCAGAAGCCGTGGAACCACTCGACTGGTCCGCGCAACTTGCTTTGACTCCGATTCTGAACTTGTGCTTATGCGCGTTTGAGCAGCAGGGAGCGCGGAGTTATTCCGGTTCGACCGGAATTACTCCGCGGCTTTTCGTCATCGGGTATTATTAGATATGTGGACGTTATCATGTTAAGAACCGCAGAGGAATCCGTCGGCTGACGGATACCTCTGCGCTGCTGCAATCGGCCCGCACCTGCTGTGCCACGCTGCGAACCTGAAAGGAGAAGCCCAAAGCCAGCGGCCGTCGAATAAGCGCGTGGCCGTGTCGGCGGGTAGCGAGAAAAAACCTCGGGAGGACCCATGGGCCCCTGAACGTTGAACGGACTTGAGTCGCGAGCGGTCCCTCACTGACCCCAGCTCGCGGCATCCGACGTTTCCATCATCTCAGAAACACACTACCATCGCTCAATCGCGATTTTTGGGGCTTGACAATCCACATTCTAAGGGAGCAGAATTTCCGTAATTAGCCAAGCTCGGTAGCGAGGCCAAGAGGGAGGGTGTGATGAACCCGGCGTCTTGTCCCGTCTCGTGTTGCCTACGCTCCTCAAGTTTCGGGAGCGCACCCTGGAGTGGCGGGCCCGCGAAGAGACCGGCTGGAAGCCCCGCAGGAAAACCCAGTACAGGCCTACCTCGGATAGGCCTCCAACGATCCAACGGACATAGCGCAATGCCGCGTAACGGAGAACTGTGGTACCGCCTCATTTGATGCCCTTCCTCACAAGCGCCCAATGGGGGCCGGTGTGGTTTCGGTTGCGATCAGTACACGAAACAAGGCTTCTGAAATCCATGGCGGTTGTCCGCGTAATTATTAAAGGAGAAGGATCCCACGATCACGCCCAAGCCCGTGCGGCCTGGTAGCGGTAGAGGAGGCACTCATGAAAAGCAGGACAGAGAAGGTCCTTTGGACAACCTTAGTCATCGTCGCATCTATGCTTTGCTCTGCTCTGCCTAGTCTGGGGCAATTCACGACCGTCGGCCCCATGGACCGCGGGCGGGTTTTTCACACTATGACGACCCTGGATGATGGGCGCGTGCTTGTTACGGGTGGCTTCACGCCACAATCAAATGCCGACAGTTCCGCAGAAATATTCGATCCCTCGACAGGGACGTGGCGATATACGCTTGGTCAGATGACGATGGGCCGGGCAGGCCATTTCGCTGTGAAACTGCGCGATGGGTGGGTTTTGGTGGGTGGGGGTTACGGTCAATCCGGTAGTCGGCTGACGAGCGTGGAAATCTTCGACCCGGTTACAGAGCAGTTTCAGTCACGGGCTTCGATGAATACCCCGCACCAAGGGCCGGCCGCAGTTCTGCTGAACGATGGGCGCGTGATAGTAATCAGTGGCCTTGGCTCCGGTGGCTCGGTCGAAATCTATGATCCGACAACAAACTCCTGGACACAAGCCGCTTCGCTTCCCTCGGAACGCATCAATTTCGACACAGTGCTTCTTCCGGACGGGAGCGCCCTGATTCTTGGCGGTGCGAACGGCGACGGCCAACCGGGAATCGCCAACGTGACGCGTTACTGTCCTAAGAGCGATACGTGGACGGAAATGTCTCCGCTGTTGGCCCCACGCGATGGTCCCACTGCCACTCTCCTGCCAGATGGTCGTATCTTGGTGGCAGGAGGATTCGCCGGCCCCTATTTTAATCCGGGATTGAACAGCGCCGAGTTCTACAATCCAGTAAATGGCTCCAGCACGTCAGCCCCTGCCATGTCGTTCGGGCGGTACGGCCATACGGCCACGCGGCTCCCGAGCGGCGATGTCTTGGTTGTGGGCGGGCAAACCTCGCTTGGCGGGTTCACCCGGTATTTCGTCTTCGAAGCTGAACTGTACAACTGCTCCGGCCGGACTTGGTCGAGTGTTGGAACAACCAACTTTGGTCGTTCAGCACATCGCGCGGCACTCCTCAATTCAGGCCAGGTTCTGATTGCTGGCGGCATCTCTGACCCGACTTACGGTGGCGCGGGGATCGCTCAGGCGGAAGTGCGCCCCGCGTTTCTCGCTTTCCCACTTAAAAGGTCCAGCCCGGGAGTAGATGAGGGCCTGAATCCCTACAATGCGCCAATCATCTCGGTCTTTGATCATCAGATGACAGATGGAAGTCAGTATCACATTTACGGGTGCGACGGAACCGTTCAGGCCTACACCGGTGAAAAGGGAGACAAGGATCACGGTGTAACGGACTGCAGAAGTCATCCCGGATTCCAGCAACAGGACACGATCCCATTCTATGTTAACAGCAGGTATGTAGGAAACGGAGGAGACGCCAAGCGCTTGAACTATGACGGTCATCCCGGTTTTGATTACGGTGCTTCCTGCACGTTGGACTCAGATGGTAACTGCAAAATCGGCACGGGCACTAATGTCTATGCAGCCGCCAGCGGCACCATTTCTTATCCCAATGCTGTATCTGGCCTGTGCCCAACCTCAGAGGATGCTACCTGCGCTGAGTATCATGTTCTCCAGCTTACACCGTCGGCCGATTTTCGGATTTACTACCTGCATCTATCGACATACGTGGACGGGGTAAACACGACCACCGTTACCAATCCCGACCAGCCGGCAGGCTGCCCAGCAAACCCGGATGGAACTGTCACGCTTCCCTGGCCAAGCGGAACACGGGTGGGCGTCGGATGCCTAATTGGCCAGTCCGGAAACGCACACCCCTTGCCCGACCTCAATTGTCGGGTCCAGAACTGCTTGGGTCCGCACTTGCACTTTGAGGTTCAGAAAAAAACCACAGCTCAGCAAGCCGCTCTACTAGGCTTTGACTTCATTCCTGTCGATCCTTATGGCTGGGATGGATGGGAAACAAACTGCAGTGTCGGGCAAGGGGACCCATACGAGTGTCTAACCGGAGTGAAGAGCGTCCGGCTGTGGGTACATAAACCACTTGTCGAGAGTATTTCACTTACCTCAGTTTCCTCCGCTCCCTTTACTATCACAGTTGGCGGACAGGGATTCGACCCGAGCGTGAGCGCCTGCATCGCCAGCAAGTCTTCCGGGGGCGTGGAGCACACATGCGCGTTGCCCCAGCCGCCCGTGACAGAGACCCTGGCCACTGTGGAATTCAAAGCGCTACACCAATGTGACACCTCGTATTTTGCATACGTTGTTAATCCCGACCTCAAACGCTCGAATTGGAAAGAACTCGTAGGCCCAGGCTGTCCGGCGCTCGCTGGCAAGCTCTTGGGCCAAACTAAGAACGGTACCAACATCTCCGTGGATCTCCAACTGACCAACAATGGCATCGGTGCAGCCACGAAGATCGTTATCAGCTCTATCGTGCCTCGCACTCTGGCCGGCGCCGGGACCGTGACGTACACCGGTCAGTCCCCTCCATATTCGCTTGGCGGTCTGCAACCAGGTTCCGCGGCGCGGGTCACGCTGACATTCAAAGTTCCGCCTACAGTCAAGAAGTTCTCGGTAAGTGAGGCGGGAACCGTGCAGGATTCGACGGGCGGCACACAAGAATTCGCGATCGCCCAAGTGGTGTTCCCCTGAGATGGGACACTCAGAAGGCATACGGGGCTGTCCACATCTCAGGAGTCAGTTGGGCGACAGAAATACTGGGAGGAAAGCATGAAAAGCCAATCTGCAAGAGCACTGATCGTCATCCTGTCGTTAGCAACGCTGCAGGCTGCACCGAGGGCGTTTGCAGACGGTTACACGTTCGCCCTACTGCCCGCGGGCGGGAATGTCGCCGGACCGCCAGGTTCGACGGTGGGCTGGGGGTATTCGATCACGAACCAGAGCACCACCGACTGGCTGGTGACGTCCGCATTGAACTCGGATAGCTTTTTGTTCGGCACTCCAAATCTGATCTTTGACTTCCCCGATCTTGGTCCGCGAGCCACCACCACGGTCCCCTTCGATCTAGTTGCGGGGACTGGTTTATTCGAACTGACGTGGGATAGCTCGGCGCCGGTGGGATTCATGAATTTCGGCACCTTTACCTTGAGTGCCGAGTGGTACGACGGTGATCCGCTGGGCACCGGGAATTACATCTCCGACGCGTCGGATACCAAGGCCACTTACTCGGCCACCGTCAGCCCGGCAGCAGTGCCGGAGCCTTCAGTTGCGCTGCTGCTGGGGACTGGCTTGGCAACCTTGTTCCTGCGGATAAGGCGCCGAGCAAGGGTCGCACGCGCGCTAGGCGACTCGGATGTTACCCCTCCGGCTCCGTAAGGCCCAGGGGTTGTTGTGTGAGCGTAGCGCGTTGTGCGCAAGGCGCACTACTCCGCGCTACCGCCTCCATCGGAGTTGGCAAATAGGCCTCCTGAACCAGCAGGGGAATTGGCGAAGGCGGAAATTCGGCAATGCCGCCTCCTACCGCTAGGAATCGGCTGAGACAAATAGCTGGTAGCGCAGAGTCTGTGCATTTCAGACTCTGCGGTTCTTTATTTGATAAACATCCAATTGTTGTTAATGCCTGATTGGTGGGCTTGAGGCTGCAATCGTGGAAAAGCCGCAGAGTCTCTGGAAAGCGAGACTCTGCGCTACCGGCTCTTCCCCGCGCGCGCACGCGAACCATAAATATGGTAGAATCTTCCCATGAGAACCACGGTGGACATTCCGGATCCCGTATATCGGCGCCTCAAAACCGCGGCGGCACAGAGAGGCTGCTCCGTGAAGGAGCTGGTTTTGCGCGGAGTCAAAGCGGAGCTGGAGGGTGGAAAGCCGGTTCGCAAAGCCCAGGCGGTTGGCCTGCCGATTATCGACTCGAAGCGGCCCGGCTGGCTGCGCCTGACCAACCAGCAGATCAATGAAATCCTATTTCCCTGACGTGAACGTTTGGCTGGCGCTGGCCTATCGGGGCCACTTGCATCACCCCACCGCCTCTGCCTGGTTCGAGCGGCTGGAAGCGGAAGAAGCCATTTTTTGCCGTTTCACCCAACTGAGCTTTCTGCGGCTACTTACCCATCCCGCCGTCATGCGCGATAGAGTCAAGACGCAACCGGAAGCCTGGAAGGCTTACGATCAGCTCTCGGGCGACGCGCGGGTAAGCTTTTTTTCCGAGACCGACCCGGAGCGGGTGGAGGCGGCGCTGCGGGCGCTGACGGCGAGCTCGCGCTTTGCCCACCAGCAGTGGCCGGATGCCTATCTGGCGGCGTTTGCCAAGGCTTCGGGTCTAACCCTGGTCACGTTTGACAAAGCGCTGGGAAAACGGGCGGGAAAAGAGTGCGTGTTGCTGGCCTAAGCCCCGAATTCCCAGCCCCAGGCCTCCCGCCTTGCCGATGCCGGGCCTATGCGGATACCTAAATTCAACCTTACCGCACTAGCGTTCCAAGTTCAATAAACCCTCGCGGCCAACCGGCAGGTAGGTGACTCGGTAGCCTGGTTCTCGTAGCGGCGGGTTTTACCCCCCCAGTGGCGAGGTAAAAAACGCACCCCGAAAATGCGGGGGGAACCCCCCGCCAAAAAACGCAAATCACTTAATAAACACCCCGGCAATTTTGGACACCCTTAAACCGGCCAA